>CACOKA010000004.1 GCA_902627635.1 uncultured Candidatus Actinomarina sp. | reverse complement strand
ATGATTGTTTAATTCTTTCAAGATCTTGAAAAGTTATAGGTGCGTTAAGTAATTGACCATCATTAATCTTTTCTTCAAAAATTTCATTGACTAAATTAGATATTTTTTCTTCATCCGCATCTTCGTATTGAAATCTTGCTCTACATGCTGCCTCCAGTGCGTCTGCAAACATTAAAATAACAGTTTCTTTTGAACTCGGCTTCTCTCCAAGGTGTCTAAAATCATCTTTTGTGACTTCTGGGTTTGTAAGTTTTTCTTTTTCATAAAAATACCTCATCACTGAATCACCGTGATGTTCAATTATCCCTCTGTAAACTGCTTCAGGGATTTTGAATTTTTTGGCTAATTTCACACCATCTGTCACGTGTGATCTGATAATTTCTACTGATTCATTTGAAGATAAATTATCATGTGGGTTACTTGATCCAAACTGATTTTCTACAAACATTGAGGGGTTTTCAGTTTTTCCTAAATCGTGAAAGTAGGCCATAGCTCTTACTAGTTGTGAATTTGCGCCTATGAGATTTGCTGCCCTATCCCCAAGTGTTCCAACGACAAGGGAGTGATTGAATGTCCCTAAAGCTTTTTCTTCTAAATATCTAAGTCCTGGATGGTTTCTATCTGCAATTTCTGAAAGCCTAAAATTTGTAGTTAATCTAAATGCCAATTCAATATAATTAATGAGTGAAAATGCTGCTAAATTACCGACTAATCCTCCAAGTAAAGAAGATACAAAAATTTCAACAAAACTGAAGTCTTCTCTTAGGAAAAAGAATATTCCAAAAGCAACTACTGGTTGAGATAAAGTAATGTAAATTATTCTTTGCCTCAAAGTAATTCTGTCTATATCCTCTGAGAGAAATATTGAAGGTACAACTGTAAGTACGGCTCCCATGGCAACAAGACCTATATTTCCACCACCAGCAAGAGCTAACAACGAACTTGAAAGCGACAAAATAAGTGTTGCTCTTAGATTTAGTAAAACAGCCGAAACTACACCTACAAAAGAAATTGGAACAGCATATTTCAAATAATTTAAATCTAAACTTTGAGAAAAATATGAAATACCTCTAAGAAATATTGATGAAATAAGTATTAGTGTTAATAACAATAAAAATTCATTGTTATTGTTCCACATAGAATCCTTAAATCTCCATAATAAGAAATAAATTAAAACAAAGACTGAAAAGATTATTGGAATTGCAGCAGTTTGTATACTTCTTGACTCTCCTGATAAATATCCAAAATTATCTAATGCGTTGTATTGAACAGGGTTAATTTTTTCACCCTCACTAACAACTATATCTTCTTCAAAAAATTTGACTATTACAGGGTCGATTGAATCTGCAACTTTTTGTTTTTGCTCATCCCATAGTTCTTGTTCAAGTTTTTGATTAACTATTAAATTTTCTGCTATTAATTCTGCAACAGAAGATCTTAATCTACTTTCTGGGACTAATGCGAACAACTCACTTGATAGATCTAAATATGGAGGATTTGATACAAGATTTTGTCTTGTTTGGTTTAAATTATCATTGTTGATCCCAACTTGAAGAATTTCACTTGCTAAGCTCTTTGCCTCAAGTTCTAATTGAGAAAGATATCCTGTTTTGTTTAATAAATCATAATTTGATATTTCAACAAGCACTTCAATATTCGCTGTTGAAATTGTTGAGAACGATAATGAACTTGCAATTTTTTCTATTTGTTGGATTTTATTTAATTCAACAATCTCAACTTCTGGTTCTGAACTCTCACCAACTGCATCTTGGTCACTAGATACTAAAACTTCTTCTGTTCTTGCCTCAATGACGGTCAAAAACATACTTGTAATACCATTTAAAACAGTCTGATTAAGATCTGAATTTATTGAATATATTGGATTAACTGAATCAACGGCTTTGGCGATATTTTCATTAGTTTGTTCATCGTCCACAATTTCTATGTATTTTGGAGCTACGAATGTAGATGGTGATTCTTCACCAATACTAATTTTTATTACTTGATTTTCAGGAAATATTGAGAATGAAATAAACCAAACTAAACCACCAAAAATTGCAATATATAAAAGCTTTATACCAAAAGAAAAGTAATTTCTCATTATTTCTTTGGAAATACTTCTAATATTTTTGAAACAATAGGATTTCTCACAATATCAGCATTATCAAATTCCATGACAGATATTTCATCAATATTAGAAAGTGCTTTTCTTGTTCTTTTTAGACCAGAGTTATCTGTATTGTAAAGATCTATCTGCGATTCATCACCAGTAATAATTACTTTAGAATTTTCACCTAATCTTGTTAGAAACATTTTTATCTGTCCTGAGGTGGCATTCTGTGCTTCATCAAGAATAATACATGCGTTGTTTAAAGTTCTACCTCTCATGTAAGCGAGTGGAACGATTTCAATATTTCTTTTTTCGATTAAATACTCTAAGTTCTCGTTACCAAAGAAGTACTCTAATGAATCAAATAATGGGACCAAATATGGATCGATTTTTTGAGATAAGTCACCAGGAAGAAATCCTAATTTTTCTCCAGCTTCTACTGCTGGCCTAGTAAGAACAATTTTCTTTATCTGATCTTCAGAGTACATTTTTACTGCACTAGCAACTGCTAAAAAGGTTTTTCCTGTTCCAGCAGGCCCAACTCCAAATGTGACAGTTGAATTCATAATTGTTTCTATATATTTATATTGACTTACATTTTTAACTTTTATGGACTTATTATTTGTAATGCTTATTGTGCTTAATTTTTTGCCATTACCATTTAGTGTTCCATTCATATTCATTAAAAGTTCAATATCAGGAATGTCGACAGTCTGATTATTTTTATTAAGAGCAACCATTTCATCGATTAAGCTAACTAGTTTCTCTATTCTATCCTTGTTTCCCTCTATATAAAGAATGTTGCCTCTTGCATTGATTTTTAATGCTGGAAAAATTTTTTTTATATATTTTAAATTATTGTCATTAATTCCAAACAAATTAATTAATTCAATATTATTGGGAATGACTTTTTCAACAACCATTAGAATGCTTTCAATTTTTCTCCTCCAATTAAATGGAGATGTATATGATAAACAGTCTGTCCACCATCATCATTAGTGTTAAATATTAATCTATAACCACTCTCATCTATTTCATATTTTTTTGCTAAATCTTTAGCTACTTGTACCATCTTTCCGACCAACAATGTGTCCTCATCAGATAAATTATTTATTGTATTTATTCTTTTTTTAGGAATTATTAGTAGATGAATTCTAGCAACAGGATTTATATCTTTAATTGAAAATATATCGTCATCTTCGTAAATTATTTCTGATTCTATTTCTTTATCTAGAATCATCTCAAATACTGATTTTTCTTCCATATTATATTTTACATCAATAAGGATACACCAAGTATTGAGGCTGTCTCTGTTCTTAAGGTAAAATCACCAATATTTGAGAGGTATTTAAATTTATCTTTCTCAATATTTGACCAGCCACCTTCGGGGCCAATAGCTATGTTTTTCATACTGTTGTTCTCCATAATATGTTTACCAGTAATATCTAGGCCATGATTATATTTTTCAAAATCCAAATTATTTGAAATATATATATCTGGTTTAAATGCGTTTCCTGATTGCTCTACGGCTGAGATAGACCACATATTAAGCTTGTCTAAATCAACTTTTATTTTTTGTGAATGATCTGTAGGGCCAAAACTAATTGAACTTACAGATAACTCCGTTAATTTCTCAACAATAAAACGAAGCCTATCTTTATCTTGTATAAAAGAAATAAATATATTAATATCATTTTTTCTTTCAAATTCTTGATTAGATTTTAATGAAACAACATTTCCATCTAAGTATCCAAAATAAAGCTTTCCTTTCCCATTTGATATCTTTATTTCATCCATATCTTTAATCCTTAAAACATTTTTTAAATGATGTAATTTTTCATCAGAAAGTTGCAACTCTTTGAAAGTATCTAATATTTTTGAATCAAAAACTGTAGGGGTATGCATACTATTGTTTTAAAAACTCTTTAAAAGCTTCTTTGGGTACTTCTACCCTTCCAATACTTCTCATCTTTTTCTTACCTTCTTTTTGCTTCTCTAAAAGTTTTCTCTTTCTAGTAACATCACCTCCATAAAGTTTTGCAGTGACATCCTTTCGAAGGGCTTTTACAGTTTCTCTAGATATAATTCTTGAACCTATCGCAGCTTGAATTGGTATATCAAATTGTTGACGTGGGATTAGATCAGCTAATTTTTTTACCCTATTTCTCCCAACATATTCTGCACTATCTTTTGAAAGAATCGAACTAAATGAATCTACCACCATACCATTAACAAGAATATCTAGTTTGACCAAACTTCCGTCTTCAAATCCTAAAATTTTATAGTCAATTGATGCAAAACCCTGTGAGATAGATTTAAGTGAATCATAAAATCCTGAGACTAGTTCTAGCAGAGGTAGCTTATATTTAAGCTTGACCATTGTCGTACTTAGGTAAGTCAGATCTTCCTGTATGCCTCTTTTATCATTTAAGAGCGTCAAAATTGCACCAAGATACTCTTTTGGAAATAATAAATCTACTTCACAAATTCTCTCTTGTAATTTTTTTATATCAGTATATTCATCAAGAATAGATGGGTTTCTTATTACCCTTTCTTCGTCGTTATTCCTTATAAGCTTAAACTCTACTGATGGAGGGGTCACAATCAGAGATAGATCGAATTCTCTCTCTAATCGTTCAATAACAATCTCTAAATGCAAAAGGCCCAAAAATCCACATCTAAATCCAAATCCGAAGGCAGAAGAGGTTTCTGGTTCAAAAACAAAGCTTGCATCATTTAATACATATTTATCCAACGATTCCCTTAGTTTTGTAAAATCATCAGAGTCTGAAGGAAATATACTCGAAAAAACTGTAGGTTGAGATTCTTCATATTCTGACAATATTATTGGCTTCTCATCTTCTGCAGTGACTAAAGTGTCTCCAACTCTTATTTGAGATAAATCTTTAGCACCAGTAACGATGTAACCAACTTCGCCAAAGTTTAAACTATCAGATTTCTGTAAGTTCAAATCAAAATATCCGATATCATTTGCGTCAAATTTAAATCCTGAATTAACAAGCTTTAAATTCATATCTTTTTTAATCTCGCCACCAAATACCCTTACTGAAGCTACAACTCCTTTGTAAGAATCAAAGTATGAATCAAAAATTAGTGCATTTACCTTATCGGATTTTTCAATTGGAGCAGTTATTAAATTTGGAATTTCTGATATAAGTTCTTGAACTCCATCTCCAGTTTTTGCAGAAATATTAAAAATTTCTTCATCCTTAGAACCAATTAGATTGTGTATTTGTTGAGATACATTTGATATATCAGCATCAACAGAATCTATTTTGTTGATAACAGGAATAATATCTAATCCGGCTTCAATAGCTGCATAGGAATGTGCAAAAGTCTGAGCTTGTACACCTTTTGTTCCATCTACAAGTAATAATGCTCCGTCACAAGCAATTAAAGCTCTGGAAACTTCATAAGAAAAATCTACGTGTCCGGGTGTATCAATTAAGTTTATAACTAAATCATCAAAGATTAATCTGATCGGTTGAGATTTAATGGTAATACCTCTTTCTCGCTCAAGTTCCATGTTGTCCAGAATTTGGTCATTATGATCACCAGGAGTAATTAATCCAGATAATTCGATAAGTCTGTCAGCTAAAGTAGATTTACCATGATCAACATGTGCAATAATCGAAATATTTCTTATATTTTTATTTGTTAACATCTTTAATAAGTTATTATCTTATATACCAAGAGGTTTTAGATGGCAAATATTAAATCCCAAAAAAAGAGAATAAGACAAGACGAGAAGAAAAATCTTAGAAATAAGGACAAAAAAACAGCTCTGAGATCATTAATTAAAGCTATATTGAATTCAGAAGGTGATGTTGAAAAAGAACAGAAAGATACTGTAATCAAAAATTTAGATAGAGCTTATTCCAATGGAATTATAACTAAAAATTATAGAGATAGAAATAAATCCCGAATTTCAAAACTGTAATAGATTTTTTATAGAAACCACAAAGCGTTTCGCATTTTCTTGATTAAATGAAGAATTAGTATTTAATTTTTCGATCTTATAAATCATACTTAAAGAATTTTCTAAATCTATAACATTTAACTTGTCTCTTCTTTTTTGAGCAAGCTCATACTTGTAATCTACTTTTTCAGAAAGTACTTCTGCGACTTTTTTTTCATCGTATTTATAAATTAATAACAATCTTTGAAGCTCTTTGTTAAAGTACGACAAGAATTGTCTAAATACTGTCTCGTCATTACAGAATTTATCAATAATTTCATTTGTTAATTTTTTTTGCTTTGAAAAAATAATATTTACCAAGTCCCAAGGGTAAATCTCAGTACTTTTTGTGTTTTCTGGATAATGTGTTTCAATTAATTGAGCAACAGCTGAGAATGTTTTTAAATTATTTTTTTTAACTTGAAAAATATACTTCTCATTAAAATCATAATTTATTTTTTTTAAATCACTGTATGTTACGAAACTATCTGATACAAATTGGAAATTATCACTTTGGAATAATGCTGCAGTATTGTTAGCGCTAAATTCTTCTTGAGAAATTGATACAATACTTTCATCGATATTTATTTCAGATTTTATTTGGTTGATATCTGAAATTAAGTTTTCTGTAATTATTAATTTTGTCACTTATTGAACTATATTAATTAATTTATCTTTAATAAATATTACTTTTTTGGCATTTGAAAAATCAATATCAAAATTAGTAGTACAAATTTCTTTAACTTCATCTTCTTCAATTCCTGTGTTAACGATTAATGCGTGCCTCTTCTTTCCATTTATTTGAATCACGAGTTCATAAACAGGATTCTCAAGTTTTGTTTCATCAAAGGTTGGCCATTTCTCCTGGCTTATATCACTATCAAAATAATCTTGGAATATTTCCGAAGCAATATGTGGGGACATTGGATATAAAAGGATTAATATATTTCGTAAAATTGAATCTTTTAGATCTATCTGAATCGTATTATCTTCCTTTAAATAATCACTTAAGTCATTGTTTAATTTCATAAGATCAGATACCGCTGTATTAAACTCAAATTTCTCAAGATGTTGAGTAATAGATTTTATTGTTTGATTAATTTTTCTCTCAATTTCTTCATCTTTTGAACTAAAAGTATCAGAGGTATCTTTTTGATCAATAATTTTGACCATATTATCCCAGAACTTATTTAAGAATCTCTTAGTTCCTTCTATACCACCATCATTCCATTCAACCCCATCGCTAGGAGGTGCCATAAAAAGAATATACAATCTTAATGCGTCAGCCCCATGAGTTGCAAAATATGATTCTGGATCAACAATATTTCCTTTTGATTTTGACATCTTTGCCCCACCAAAGTTAATCATCCCCTGAGAGAAAAGATTATGAAATGGTTCATCAATTTTCATAAAACCAAGATCCCTCAAGGCTCTTACAAAAAACCTTGAATAAAGAAGGTGAAGAATAGCATGTTCGACACCACCTATATATTGATCAACCGGTAACCATTCATTTATAAAATCAGATTCGAAAGGTACATTATCGTTCTTTGGGTCTAAGAATCTCATGTAATACCAGGATGAATCTACAAAAGTATCCATGGTGTCAGTTTCACGTAAAGCTTTCTTAGAACATTTCGGACAATCAGTTTCAACAAATTCTTTGCTCTTGGACAAAGGAGATCCATCTGTATTTATATAATCTTTAATTTCTGGAAGTAATACTGGTAAATTTTCATATTTTTCTGGTAATAATCCACAGTCTTCACAATTGATTAATGGAATTGGACAACCCCAATACCTCTGTCTACTGATTAACCAATCTCTCAAACGATATGTTGTTTTTTCATCACCAATCTTATTTTTTACTAAAAAGTCATTTATCTTTTTACTTGCTTCTTCGTGAGAGCCTAAGTCATTGAACTCTCCAGAATTGATAAGGACTCCATTACCTGTAAAGGCTTCATTGTCTACATTTATTGTTTTTTCTTTGTCTATAATTACCTGTCTAATTTCAATATCATATTTTTTTGCGAATTCATAATCTCTTTCATCGTGAGCTGGAACTGCCATAATCGCACCAGTTCCATAATTCACAAGAACATAGTCAGCTATCCATAAAGGTACTTCCTCATTCGTGATTGGATTCATAACTTTCAAAGTGGTATCTACTCCGGTTTTTTCTTTTGTAATAGACATTCTTTCGAATTCCGACTTATTTACAATTGAGTCTAAATAATTTTGTATCTCATCTTTTTTATCAGATTGCTCCATAATTTGATTGATTAATTCGTGCTCTGGAGATATGACAGCAAAAGTCATTCCAAACAATGTATCAGGTCTTGTTGTGAAAACATCAAAAGTAAGGTCTGTTCCAATTATGTTTAATTCAAATTGAGAACCTTCAGATTTTCCAATCCAGTTTCTTTGCATCGTCTTCACGTTTTCTGGCCAATCACCAATCTCATCAAGGCCTTGTAATAGTTCTTCAGAATATTCGGATATCTTTAGAAACCATTGGTTTAAATTTTTTGGCTCTACAGCTGTATCACATCTCTCACAAGAGCCTTCTATAACTTGTTCATTAGCTAGAACTGTTCTGCATGAATTACACCAATTTACTGGTGCGTCCTCCTTGTAAGCCAAATCATTTTCAAACAACTTTATAAATAGATATTGAGTCCATTTGTAATAATCAACAGAGTGGGCTGCAACTTCCCTATCCCAATCATATAAAGAACCTAATCTGATAATTTGAGATTTCATATTAGCAATTCTTTCTTCCGTAAATTCTCTTGGATGAATACCAGTTTTAATTGCTGCATTTTCGGCAGGAAGGCCAAATGAGTCCCAGCCCATAGGAGATAAAACATTGAAGCCATTCATTTGTTTATATCTAGTAATAACATCACCGATCGTGTAGTTCCTTATATGTCCCATATGCAGATCTCCAGAGGGATATGGGTACATACAAAGGTTGTAAAATTTTGGTTTGTTAGATTTTAAATCACACTTAACAGTTTCACTATTTTCCCAGTGATCCTGCCATTTCTTTTCTATTTTTTTATATTCAAATTGACTGTTCATATACTTTTACTAACTCTGGAAATATATTTTCCTTTCTTGATTTTTCTAATTTCTTTTCAATATTAAACAATTTTTTCTGTATTAATTCAATATTGTTTTCTAAATCTTGAATAGATGATGCTATTGAATGCGATAATCCATTCACATCATCAAATAAATAACCTGAGTCTTCGTCAATATAATTTGTCATTGGCAAAATATTTCTCGTTATGCAAATCTTTGAGAAACTCATAGCTTCGAGTAATACCAAACCTAAACCCTCTGAAAATGATGGAAATACAAAAATGTCTATATTATTAAAAAATTCATCTCTATTTTCTATATATCCAAGAAAATTTACGTTTTTAATATTGTCTTTTTCAATCATATTTCTTAATTTTTCTAAATACTCATCGGTCCCACTTCCAGCAATCATTAATTTAAAATCAAGTGATTTAAGCTCGTCTGAATTAAGTGCATCAATTAAGTCTTCTATCCCTTTATTTACATTCAGTCTTCCAAGAAATCCAAGGGTTACTCTATCTTTTTTTTCAATGGTTTCAGAATTTTTGATATCTATCCAGTAAGGTATGACCACAACATTCAATTCATGATTAAGATTTTCAATCCAACTTTTTACTTCCTCAGAAATCGCGATTATTGAAAAAGCAGATTGCCAATGTTTAGAGAGTCTCTTCATAAAGTATTTTCTTAGGTTATTACTTAAACTACCTTTTTCTAAATACGTATCATATTTTCCATGAACACTTACAATCCATTTAATTTTTTTTGATAAATATTTTTTTGTTCTGTAGACCATATAATCGCTACGAGGTTGATGTGAATGAATAATATCAAATTTTTCATTTTTGAATTTTGAATACATAGAAAAATATGAAAATAAATTAAACATTCTTGGGCCATTAAATCTTGTAATGTTTATGCCATTTTTAAGTAGTTCGCTTTCTATTGAATATGATTCAGTGCTATCTTCGCCAATAACAGTTACATGGACATCCATCCCATCATTTAGCTGTGCATTGATTAGGTCTAACAAATGCGATTCAGCACCTCCCCTATTTAAAGAATTGATAACATGACAAATTTTCATAATCTTGGAGTTATCCATGTAGATTTTGGAGGAAACAGAGAGTCGTTTTCTACAATTTCAGATACTTTTATGGGGGTAAAATTTACAATTATTTCATCATTAGTTTTATATTCATCCACCGCTGAGCTTATATACTCGTTAACGTAACAGAAATTTTTAAATTCATAAAGTTGATAAATGTCCAAAATTTCCTCATTGAAGAACTTAACATCATCTACTGAAACAAAGAATTTTGAAGAGACATTGTTTGAAAAATTATAATTTTCAAGAATTTCCTCAAATTCTTTTTTTCTAATTATTAAACGTGATGGGTAAGAAAGAATTTCTACATCATCAATTGAAATAAGTACTAATTCAATTGATTTGTCAATATCATTTCTTTTCAAGTATTCATATCGATGATGTCCATCTAACAGAATCATTTTCTTTCCTTTTAAATCATTTATATTTTTGATATTTGCTATATTCATATCAATTCCAAATAAAAGTGGTTCAAAAGATTCTTCCATTTTTTCAATTGGGGAATTTATTTCTTCATGGGTCTTTATCTCGATAAAGTCAGTATTTGAAAAATTAATTTCAAGTTTAAGACCCTCAACGTCGTAGTTTTCAAATTGATAAACTGTGAAGTTATTATTTTCCATTATCTGCAAAAAATTTGTCAATATATTCTGACAAGTAGTCAACCATCTCGTCTGTAATTGAATTGTAAAGACTAATTCTTATTCCCCCCTGGCTTCTATGTCCATTCAGACCAAGTATTCCTTTTTCAGTTGCTTCAATAAGAAATTTCTTTTCCAAATCCTCATTTTTGAATTTAAAAATTATATTGGATCTACTTTTTGAATAGTCACTGACAGGTATTATTACAAAATCACCATAACTCTCTAATTGTTCATATAGTCTTGATGATTGTCTAATTGATTTATCTTCAAAATGGTTTATACCTCCCATTGCAATCATCCAATCGGTTACCAGCTTTAGGACGTATATCGAAAAAGTAGGAGGTGTGTTCAACAAAGAATTCTTTTCCACCAATTGTCCAAGGTTTAGGTATCTAGAATTATCTTCTGAATTTAAATATTTTTCATCTCCAATACATATTGAGACTCCTGGAATGCCCATATTTTTTTGAGCTCCTGCATAAACATAAGCTAAATTGTCCCATTCAAAACTATAAGAACCAATATCTGAGGACATATCAACAAGTAATGAATCATGTTCAATTTTATTGAATTCCCTTAATTGGACACCATTTATTGTCTCGTTTGAAGTTAGGTGCAAATAATCAACACCTTCGAGGTCCCAGGGTGTTTGAATATAATTTTCAATTTCATTATCGCTTACTTCAATTAATTTCGTATCTCTTATTTTTGAGAAATCTTCAACTGAATACCTCCCCCATGTTCCTGTGACTAGACATCCTAAAAGTTTATTTTCTTTATCAAAGTTATTAGCGATAAAGGTATTCTGATATGTTGCTCCCCCTTGCAATAGAAGAGTGAAATAATTAGATGGAATATTAAAAATATTTATCATATTCTCTTGAAGAGCGTTTATTAATGTTTCAAAATCTTTAGTTCTGTGTCCAATCTCTAGAATTGACAAACCAGTTTTTTGATAATTAGCTATTGCCTCTTGGGACTTGCTGATAATAGAGGGATCTAATCTTGCTGGACCCGGTGAAAAATTATGTATTTGCATTTATATCATCTTTCATAAAAATCAAATTATACGCTGCACCAATGATTAAGCCATAGAATGCATTGACTTCTTCAACTGGACTAACAAAGAAAAATAAAATAAAACTGCAAAAGAAAAACAATTTAAGTAACTCTTTTTTTTGAACAACAATGTTCAGGAATATTAAAAACAGTATAAGAGGAAAAATAATTCCGAAAGCTTGAGTATAAAACACAAACAAATTTTGAACATTTAGATCATATTTAACTAGTGAATAATTACCAGTACCAAAATTTTGGGTGCTATATCTTTGGAGAAGATATTTAGGTAATGTCCTATTCGTAAAATACATTTCTTCATTAACTCTTACTGAAGAATAATCTTGATAATCAGAGTTTATATTGATAATGCTTTTAGGTGTAATATCTCTCAATGAGTTAATAAAAAAATTCAATACATTTAATCTGTCATTACCCAGGCCCAATTCTTCAGTGTCTGAATTTACATCAATTTTTATTTCACCAGAAGCATTCATTTTTTGAACATCTTCTTCATATTCAATACATTGCCTACTATCTGAATTTAAATTACATTCAAAAACTCCAAAATTAGACATCACAAGTGAAATAACCAAAAACAATAAAAGCGATTTATTTAACTCTTTTGTTTTTAGATAATTAAATAAGACGAACGTAAGAAAAATTATACAAAATAGGCGCAAATAATTACTTCTTGATAAACCTAATGCAATTCCAGAAATTATGGATAACAAATAATTACTACTTTTATATTTGTAAAGATACAAAACAACGAGTGGCATTAAAAAAGATATTAATAAAACTGGCTCTCTAAATGTACCCATTGCTCTGTGTGGTTCTGATAACCAAAAAGTAGATTGGTCGGAGTCTCCAAAAAGATTAGTGTTTGATCTATTTCTTGTAAATTCACTTAAGTCATAGATTTGGGCGATAAATATATAGATTGTCAAAGCTGACATTACTCCAATTAAATATTTCCAAGTGTCAAAAAAGGACATTATTTTTTCATTTCTAAAGTAAGTCAATGAACATAAAAGAACTATAACAAATGAGAATATGTTAAGTAATCGTAAAAAGAGGTATTGTATTTCTCCTTGCGAAACTTCATTGAAGAAAATATATATTATCTGTGGAATCATGACGATTGCAATCAATATTGAAACAATTACAAGATTTTTTGAGTCATAGAATAATTTGTATTTAGTTAAAGCAAACAAAAACAATAGGGTCATACCTAACCATGGAATTGGTATGCCAAAAATTTGATAAGCATCCAAAAAAACGAGCAAAACAGAAACCATTAAAAACATAATTTCGTAAGTGTTTTGGTTTGATTGTTTATTTATCTGCATCATTCTTATGTTAATGTTGAGATTTATTCAATTTGATTTTATTTTTATCAAATATATGCTGTATTCAAAAAATTTTTGTAAAACCATTGCAGAGCTTAAAGCAATAGCGACTCCTAGAGAGGAAAAAGAATCAGATAATAAGACTGCTAAAACGAGAAATACAAAAGAGTAAATAATTCGTCCAAAAGCATGAAACTCGATTAAATCAGCAAATAATAGATACTGTCTTATCCAGAAACTTAACAAATAAGTAGTGAATCCTATCAACAACACCATCATTGGCTCAAATGAATTAATAAAATCCTCATTACCAATAAATAAAATAAGATTTCGTCCAAAAATGAAATAAATTCCAAATAACAATATTGAAATTGGTAACAAAATTTGCGTAAAGAAAGAAGTTATATTGAAATCTTTGTCCTCAGACTTTAGTTTGTTTTGTAACCAAGGATTAAATGTAACAACAAGATAATTTATAGGTTCAACTAACCTTTTAGCAAATTGATAGATTCCAACAGTCTGTATATCAACGACAATAGCTAGTAAAATTACGTCCAAATGTTGTGGTATGAGACCAATAATTTGGTCATATCTAATTTTTCCATAAGAAGATCTGATGGCTTTTGAATATGCTTTGAAATGTCGAATCTTGAAATCTGAAGAATCACGATATTTATTAGAGAGATATAAACCAAAAAGTCCAAAGGTAATTCCATAGATTGATTGTGCAATTAGATAGTTTTCTACACTTGGATCATTTAAAAGTAAAAATACTAATGCAATAAACCTAACTACTACACTGCTAATTTCAAGTATTGAGTATCTTCTTAATTCATTATGAAAAATCAGTATAGATTTACTTGTTTCTGAAAAAGTCTGAATAATTCTTGTAAGTAAATAAATTAATAGAACATTTGATAATGTTTCAATACCAAAATAATCACCCAAAGATGAATTAATAATTATTGGATTTGTAAAAATTACAATACAAAGTAAAAAACTACCAATTCCAGTTATGAAGTTGAAAAAGATAGATTCAAAATAAAAGTTTTTTCCATCCTTTAGAACTAGAAGATTTACATCACTATTTCTTGCATGTGAAGCACGAAAGATAAGACTTGGTATTGCAATTAAGAGTACTACTGCACCATATTTGGCAGGTCCGAGTTGGTTAACAACAAACGACACTTGGATTACAGAGATTATTGCAATGGCAGATTGTGAACCAATCAAATCTTTTGTTTGATTAAATATTTCTCTTATATATTTTAAGTTCATATTTGTTTGTGGAGCTGAGGGGATTTGAACCCCTGACCCCGTGCATGCCATGCACGTGCTCTGCCAACTGAGCTACAGCCCCAATACAATTAAGGTTACCCGTATTGAAGCATTAGATTACTATCAAAAAATAAATCCTCTAGATTGTAATATTCTCTTGCTTCCTCTGTGAAAAAGTGTATTCCGACACCTTCGAACTCAACTAATGCCCAAGACGAATCAATACCCTCAGAGAAAAAGTTTTTATTTTTTGATTTCACAAGATTTTTTAATTTTTTAACAGACGATACCATTTGAGTATTGGATGTAACATTACACATTATCACCACATCAAAAAAACTATTTTTTTCTACCTTAAATGCTTTTATGTTTGTGCATTTTTGAGTGAGTAAAATATCTATGACGTTATCAAAGAAAAAATTGTTTGTAAATTCTGTTTTTCTTTCAGTCACTTATAAATATGTTACCATGTAAAAAATAAAGACACTATTCTTAATAGTGAGGAGAGAGTTGACAAGAATTAAAAACCTTTTTGGCTTATTAGAGACACTTTTTAACAGCAGGCGATTGAGAACCATACTTGCTGCATTAATATTTTTTATTTTCCTATTTGGCTATCTTTTTTATGTTTCAGAACCTGGGGTAAAAAACTTAGGTGATGGTATATGGTGGGCTCTTGTAACTATTACAACTGTTGGCTATGGAGATATCACACCTGTAACAACTCTAGGAAGAGTTGTAGCAAGTTCTCTTATGTTGCTTGGATTAGGGTTAATTGCTACGATAACAGCAATCGTTTCTGCTAAGTTTATTCAAAATTTTGTTGATCATCATACGAATGATGATGTTCTGGAAAAACTTGATGAAATGCAACTTGAATTGGATGATATAAAGAAAAAACTTCAATAAAGATTGTTATCTTTAATATAATTCAAAACCTCTTTTGATAAATCGTCATTATTTATCTCATTTCTTTTTAGCTTATTTCTTATAGTGCTTGAACTTAAGTCAACTTTTTCACCATCAATAAGTGAATATTCAAATGGAAAGTACTCTTCTAAGGTTTTATTACTGTCTTCCCTTCTTAGGGCAATTAAAAAGTTTGTAAGCTCAGATAATTTACTGTGGTTTTTCCAAGTTTTTATATTCATTGCCGTATCAGAACCTAAGATAAAATACAAATCTTCCTTTGGGTGGTCTAGTCGAAGTAAAGTTTCGTATGTGTAAGAAGGATTTTCTTCAGATTTTTCTATATCGCTAATTTCAAAAAATTCAGATTCATTGATTAATATTTTTGTCATTTCAAACCTATGAAGAAATGATGTAGAATCTTTTTTTTGCCATGGATTTCCTGAAGGAATAAAAATTACCTTGTTCAAACCAAATTGAGATATTGACCTTCTAGCTATTTCTAAATGGGCATCATGAGGAGGATCAAAGGTTCCACCCAGTACACCAATCTTATTCACTTGAGATCTCTTTTAAAATCAATTGAGTTAACAAAGGCTTTCATTTGGTTATAGTTTCTAACTTCAGATATATTGTTCGTAACTCTATCAAATTTTCTAATTAAACTATCACCCGTGTTCCAATACTTTAGTCTTTCAGGATTCAACCAATAAATATTTTTGAAAGATTTACCAACCTCGTTTACAAGTTCTTCGTCTATATCACGATAATTATTTCTGGCATCTCCAATGACTATCAGACATTTATAGTTTGCATTAGTTTTCTTTACCTCATCAACTAGTTCTTCAAAAGTTCTTGAATAGTCAGAATGACCATCTTGTTTTACAAAGTTATTCCAATTCTTTAAGAATGATTCTATCTCGGTTTTTTTTAGCTTTTTGATATCTTTTGTTACTTCAGTAATTCCATCAATGAAAACAAAAGACTTTATTGAATTGAATCTGCTTACCATTCCATAAAGTAATGTAAGACCAAAAAGAGAATATAGTGCCATAGATCCGCTGATATCACATAAAATTACAAGCTTTGGTTTTTTCTTATTCTTGGGTTTATAAATAATATTTTGGAGGACTCCACCAGACTGAATCGACTTTCTTATAGTTTTTCTTAAGTTAAGATTTCCTTTGTTTGAGAATTTTATCTGCTTTTTAAATTTTATAGCTAGCTTGTTTCCAAGTGCATACGTTTGTTCAAGTAGTTTTTTTCTTTCTTCACTATTTGTATAAAGATAATCTAACTCATTTAATTGATCTTTAGTGTCTAATTCAGAAGGTTGATACGCATCTCTTGTTTTATTTCTCTCTTCTTTTAACAGCTCTAACAACTTTAAATCGAGAAAGTTCGAGAAGTTTTCTCTATTTAAATTATTAATTATATTCTTGAAAGAATCCTCAAATTGAACATCAAAAAGACTCAATATATCTTCATAGGCTTTTGTTTTCTTTAACTGATTTAGCCAATAAGCATTTGAAACGGGTCTAGAAAAGTCAAGATTTTCAAAATCTTGCATTATTTCTATTGCAATTTTAGAAAAGTCAATGTCTCTAGTCTCGTTGTTGATGAGAACATCTTGAAAATTTTCATTGAGATCATATTCATCAAAAAAATTAAATTCGAAGGATGTACTTTCTTCAAATTTAAAATTGAAATATTCCGAGATTAAATGTTTAAGTTTGTCTTTTTCATCTTTGTCTTTTGGAATCAGGAAAAAGAGATACCTAATCTTTTCTTCAAAGGATTGGATTTTTTTTGATTCTATGTATCCAAAATAAGTTTGGAGTTTATCAATAGATATAAAAAATTGTTGTTCTTTACAAAACTGTGAAAAAGAAACTATTTCATTCTTGAATGAGCTCATTTGCATTTTCAATTTGTTCTTTGTACTTCTCTTGATCAGACTTATCCTTTAAAAGTACACCTAAGTTATCTATTGTGGACTTGTTTTTATTTAAAAAGTTATATTTTACCCACTCTACAGACTCGATTAATGATGGGATTTTGTTTAAGTTGAGTTTCCTTACAAAAGATATAAAAGAAGCATAGCTTTTTGCCTGAGCTTCTGATATTTCTTCGATACTGTTCATAAAAACTTTAGATTCAACATCAATTGAAGGGAAATCAAGATAGAAATAAATACATCTTCTCTTCAGGGCGTCTGATAGCTCTCTTGTTCCATTGGAAGTGAGAATGGTAATTCTATTATCTTTTCCATTAATTGTCCCAAACTCAGGTATAGTTACTTGATTTTCTGCAAGAATTTCAAGTAATAATGCTTCAAATTCTTCATCTGATCTATCTATTTCATCAATCAGAAACAGACTATCTTTTTCAGAAGTTAAAGCATTGAGAATAGGTCGCTTAATGAGATATTTTTCATCGAAAAGATTTTCTGCATTTTTATCTTGTTGAATACTTAAAAGTTGCTTTTTATAATTCCATTCATAAACTGCCTTATCTTCGTCAATTCCTTCATGACACTGGAGTCTTATCAACTCTAGATTGAAAAGTGATGAAATTGCTTTCGCCAAAAATGTTTTACCAGTTCCAGCAGGACCTTCAATCAATAATGGCTTTTTAAGAAATATTGCTGCGTTAACGACATCTACGAGATCTTCATTTGAAAAGTAACTTACACTTTCCAAATCTTTAATGTTTACCTCTTTATTCATCCTCTGACAGTTCCTTTTCCATTAATTACATATCTTTCTGTTGTTAATGCTTCTAAGCCCATAGGTCCTCTTACATGTAATTTTTGAGTACTTATTCCTATCTCAGCTCCAAAACCAAACATTTCTCCATCTGTAAATCTTGTTGAGGCATTTATAAATATCACAGAAGAATCAATTGAGCTTGAAAATTTTTCGGCTATTTTTTCTGATTCAGTAAGAACCCCCTCTGTATGGCCAGAAGAAAATTTATTGACATGCTTTATTGCCTCATCTTCATTTTCAACTATTTTTATTGCTATTTTGAGATCCAAAAATTCAGTAGAATAATGCTCATCATTAGCAATTTCTAAATCTGGAAAATCATTACTGGCTTTTTCATCGATAAAAACTTCAACCGAATTCTTTTTAAGGGCACTTATAATCTCTTCTCCATTTTTGTTATAAACATCCTTATGCAATATTAAAGTCTCTAAAGCATTACAAACTCCTGGTCTTTGGACCTTTGAATTGATAACTATAGGAACCATATACTCTTCTTTTGCATCTTCATGTATATAAAGATGTACGTTTCCATCACCATCTAAAATAAATGGAACTTTTGAGTTATTTACTAATGTATCAATTAATCCTCTACCGCCTCGTGGAACAATTAAATCAATGTACTCAGTCATATTCATAAATTCGATTGTATCTTCTCTGTCTTTGCTCTCTATAAGCTGTATGCAATTCTTGGACAAATTATTTTTTTCTAAAGCTTTTTGTAACGTATTTAATATTTTTAGATTTGAATCCAAACAATAACTTGAGCCACGAAGGATAGATGCATTTCCTGATTTTAAACATAGACCTGAGACATCACTTGTTACATTTGGTCTTGCTTCATAGATAATCCCTATTACTCCAAAAGGTGAGCGTACTTTGTTTATGTTCAATCCATCATCAGATGTCCAAGATTTTGTTACCTTACCAACTGGATCTTCAAGAGGTATTATCTTTTTTAATCCATCTGACATACCTTGAATTCTTTCTTTATTTAAAGTTAATCTATCGGTTAAAGCAGCGGTTAATTTTAATTGTTTGGCATTTTCTAGATCAATTTTATTTGCCTCAATCATTTCGTCAGCATCTTTGACTAGCTCTAACGCCATATCATTTAAAACTTGATTTTTAGTATCTGTATCGATTGTTTTTAGCTCTTCAGCTGCCAGAAGAGCTTTTTTACCTATTTCTTTAAGCACATTACAAGAATAATTTGATTTGATGGAAAGTAAAATTTTTTAAAGAATTAATAGATTATCTTTGTGAATTACTACAGTATTTTCAGTCTCTTTTAATTCTTGAATTTCTTTACTTGAAAAATTGACCACTCCCCTCGCAATTAATTCATTTTCTGAACTTTTCACTTCAACACCAGAGTTTTCATCAAAACTTTTATTTACATTTATTACACCTTTTGAAAGAAGTGATGCATCAGCTTTAAGTGCTTCAATAGCACCATCATCTATTACAATCTCGCCATCAATTGTCATACCAAAGGCAATCCAAAGTTTTCTTAATTTAATATTTTTATTTGATGGCTTAATGATTGTGCCAATTTTTGAATCTTTTATAACCTCATTAATACAATTCGGAGACCATGAAATAATCTGTGTTTCGATTCCAGAAAAACCTGCCATCTGTGCCGCCATAATTTTTGTTGAAAAGCCGCCCATACCTTTTCCAGATGAGGATTTAGGAATAAGATCATTTAATTCCTCAGAATTGTATTCTATATTTTCTATTTTTTTTGCTTCCTCAATCTTTTCAGGATCAGAATCAAATAAGCCTTCTTTATCTGTAATTACTACCAATTTGTCAGCTTTAAGTAAAATTGATACAATCGCTGAAAGCCTATCGTTATCTCCAAATTTTAACTCTTCCGTTGCAACTACATCATTTTCATTAATCACTGGAATAATATTCTTTGATATGAGACCATTCAAAGCCTCTGTAGTGTTAATGAACTGGTTTCTGTCTTCCAGTACATTTTTTGAGATAAGAACCTGAGCAATATTTAATTGATGAGAATTAAATATTTCCTTGTATTTATTAATAAGACTGACTTGACCAACTGCAGATGCTACCTGTAACTCTTTGAGGTTTTTTGGTCGTTCTGATAGATTTAACTCATTTGCACCAGACTGTACTGCACCTGATGTGACAATAGCAAAATTGATACCTTCTTTTCTCAATGCATTTATTGAAACAGCCAGTGCATCAAGTACATCATCTCGAAGAACGTCTTCTTCAAACAAGGTGTTTGTGCCAATTTTTATAACTATAGTTTTATTACTCATAAGAAAATTCGTGTCCGTTTAAATCTACTATATCCCCTTTCTTAATTCCTTGATTTATTAATTCTTGAGATATAGAAGACTTTTCAAATCGGTATGAAATCTCATTTAATATTTCATGAGAATTTCCCTTGAGATTAGTAATTTTTTCTGCTTTTCTTCCTCTAATTTTCCAAAGATCTTCATATGCTTCAATGTCGAATTCATCGGCTTCAACAAAAATCTTCTCATAACTTTTGTTTACCCTGTTAAGCTTTCTGAATGATATTTCATCCAATTGTTGAAGTAATTCGCTTATTCCTTCTTCAGTAACAGTAGAAATGTTTAAATAGTTTTTTTCAGTCTTATCTAAATCTGATTTATTGACTACTTTTAAATTTTTAATATTTTTGAATTCTGGATTATATGTCTCAATTTCGTTTTCTAATAGGTTAATTTGTTCTTCGATGTTGTATTCGGAATTATCTGGATCTAGTAGAAAAATAATGAATTTTGTATTTTTTAAATGTCTAAGTACTGATTTACCTAAACCTGTTCCCTCAGCTGCTCCCTCAATTAGACCAGGTAGGTCACAAATTGTAACTATTTCTTTATTATTCTCATATACTCCAAGACTTGGACTAACTGTTGTGAATGGATAGCTGTCGATTTTGGAATTTGAATTTGTTATTGTCTGGATTAATGAACTCTTTCCAGCATTTGGTAGTCCAATTAAAGCTACATCAGTTAAAAGACTTAGCTCGAGATCTAAAGTAATTTTTCTTCTTTTTTCACCGGATTCACAAATTTCTGGGTTTGGATTTCTTTTTGATATTAAATCTCTATTGCCTCTACCACCCAATCCACCTTGACATATCTTGTATTCAACATTTTCATCAATTATTTCAGCTAACAACTCACCATCCGAAATAATAGATGTCCCAATAGGTATTTTTAAATACATATCTTTTCCGTTGGAACCATTTTGTAAATTTTTTGATGCATCTCCCCCGTTTTCTGCTTTAAATGATCCTTTTGACTTCAAGTTTGAATAATCAAATACACCAGAATCAGAAACAAAAATTATTGATCCACCGTTACCACCGTTTGCACCATTTGGAGAGGTTTTACTACTTTTAGAACTGAAACTTACAGAGCCTGAACCACCGCTACCTGATAACAGATTAATTTGAATTGTGTCAACAAACATGACATTACGGGATTATATTTACTAGTTTTCTTCCGTTTCGGGTTGAATATTTTACGGTTCCATTTACTTTGGCATAAAGAGTATCATCTCCACCTTTTTGCACATTATTTCCTGGATGAATTTTTGTTCCTCTTTGCCTAACAACTATTGAACCGGCAGAGATTTTTTGGCCATCAAAAACTTTTGTACCAAGTCGTTTAGACTCTGAATCTCTTCCGTTCCTAGTTGAACCACCTGCTTTTGTTTTTGACATTTATTCTTCTTCCTCACCTTTACCGGTTGAGATTGATTTTACTTTTACAATTTTTATATCTTCACGATATCCTAATTTTCTTCTTATTCCAGATTTGTTTTTATAGGTAAAGATATTTAGTTTCTTAGACTTTTTTTCATCCAAAAGTTCAAAATTAACAGAATACTTTGAAAGTTTTTTTTCGTCTGTTATCAATGAGCCTTTTCTAGCACTCATTAATATTGGTGTTTTTGATTCTATTTTAAAGTTAGCTGGCACAGTTAAAATATCACCAACACTTACCTTCTCTTGAGAAGATCCTATTTTTACAACTGCATATTTACTCATGACTCAATTACTCTACTACGGCTTCAGATTCAAGTAAATCAGTATCAACTGAATTATTGGAAAATATGTCACCAATGATTAGCCCTCTACCATTACATTCTTCACATTCATCAGAAAAGCTTTCAATAAGTCCTGCTGAAACATTTTTTCTAGTCATTTCAACTAAACCTAATCTTGATATATCAAATACTTGAGTTCTAGTTTTATCCTTAGCTAGTTCCTGTTTAAACTTACTGAGCAGTTCTTGTTGTCTCTTCTGTGTTTCCATATCAATAAAATCAATAACAATTATTCCACCAATATCTCTGAGTCTTAACTGTCTTGCAATCTCTTCAGCTGCTTCAAGGTTATTTTCAAAAACAGTTTCCTCAAGACTGTCTTTACCAACAAACTTTCCTGTATTTACATCAATAACTGTTAATGCCTCTGTTCTATCAATAATTAAATGACCGCCAGATGGAAGCCATACTTTCCTATCCAGGGCTTTCTTTATTTGATCTTCGATATGATATCTTTCAAAAAGATCAAGATCATCAGAGTATTTCTCAACTATTTCATTTAGCTCAGGTGAAGTATCTGAAATATAGCTCTTTATGTCTTCAAATTTTTCATTATTTTCAATCAATAATTTTTTGAAGTTTGAGCTCAAATGTTCTCTTATAACTTTTATCGATATATCTGGTTCTTCATGGATTAAAACTGGAGAACTACCAGAGTCTTTTGAAGAAGTCTTTTCCCATTCACTGATTAATTTATCTATATCGTTCTTAAGTGATTCTTCACTTACTCCCTCCGCAGCAGTCCTAACAATTACTCCAAACCCTTCTGGCTTGATTTTTCGTATTATTTTATCCAATCTATTGCGTTCCTCATCCGGCAATCTTCTTGATATACCTTTTGTGTTTGAATTAGGAATTAAAACTAAGTATCTACCAGGAAATGAAATTTGTCCCGTTAATCTTGCACCTTTTTCACCCATTGCATCTTTTACAACTTGAACTAAAATTTCTTGTTCTTGCTTTAAAAGATTTTCTATTTTTGAATTACGCTTAGAGTTAGATACATCTGCAACATATAATACACCATTTTTCTCTTCACCAATAGATACAAATGCAGCCTCCATCCCGGGAAGTATATTTTTAACCTTTCCGAGATAAATATTCCCTACTAAAGATTTTGACTTAGCCTCGGCTGTATAATATTCAACTAATGTTGCACCTTCCAAAATAGCAATCTTAGAAGAACCGCCTTTGAAACTTATTAGCATTTGTTTTTTATCGACAAAAGGGACTGGTAAAGGAGTCTCCCTAAACCAAGTTTGACGATTAGATTTTCTGTAATCTTCTCTTTTATTTCTGGACTTTGAAGTACCAGATTTAATTTTTACTTTTTGTCCGTTATACCATTTAGTCTCGGTATTACTAAACTTATCTTCGCTCTTTCGTACTACCTTCGATTTTTTGAAAATACCAAACATTAAAACCTCCATAATTATGATGTGAAAATATATTAAAAAACTTCATAGTCAGAGAATAATACGCTTTAAATATTAAATTGTGATGTTATTTTCTATAAATATTCTATTCGTAATCCCAAAAATTATAGCTATTGAAACCATAGATGATCCTCCCAGGCTTAACAGAGGGAAGGGCAATCCTGTAACAGGGATTAAACCAACCACAGTTGATATGTTTATAATTATTTGAAAAGACAGTAGTGCAATAAAGCCAGCAATTACAAACTTATCAAAATCTGAATCAGAGACTGTCAGGATTCTTCTGAGTCTACTGAATAATAAACCCCAGAGAGCAAGTAAGAATAGAATTCCAAAAAAACCAAAATTGTACGCGTATGCTGCAAAGATAAAATCTGTTGTCTCAACTGGAACAAATACTTTATCAATATTTTCGGATGCAAAATATTGTCCAAATAATCCACCACTAGAAATTAATAAACGACTTTGAGATTGAGAGAAATCAAGATCAGCTGAAAAGAACTCATTCAAACGGCTGATTTGGTACTGAGTGACAATGTTTACGTTATCAATTCTTGAACCAATTTCTAAAAATATAAAGAATAAAGATATTCCCATCAACAAAAGTAGTGATATATATCGTAACTTTATATTTGATAGAAGCAACATTGATAAAAAGACAAAAGAAATAATTAAAGCAGTTCCTAAATCTGGTTGAAAGTTAATAAGTAGTACTGTTCCAAATATTAGAACTATCAAAATTCCTTTATTTAAATTTTTTGAAAGATAGTTAGCGACAAAAACAACAATGATTACTTTTGCAAATTCAGATGGTTGTATGTCAATGGGCCCAAGGTCAAACCATCTACGTACTCCTAATCTAGGTTGCGTGAAATACAAAGAACCTAACAAACCTACAGCTATAAAGAATAAAATATTTGCATAATTTTGTAGATTATCTATCGATAAATATGTAAGAAGAAAAAATACAACAATTGAGGCTACTGAAAAAACTACTTGGCGAGTCAATATATTATCTACATTAAATTCAAGTCCTTGAAAATCTGTAAGTGTAAAAAGAGTAAACCATGATATAAAAATAAAAAAAAGGAATATCAATAAAATGAAAATGTTTGTTCCCTGAGGACCTAAAAGCGTAATTTTTCTTGTATTCATTCGGTAATCTCTCCATATCTTACAGGAGTTAGTTCGCTGCCAATTAAATGTTGAATTATTCTTCTACTAATTGGTGCTGCGATTGCACTTCCCGAACCCCCCTCTTCTACTACGGTGACAATAACATGTTGAGGATTGCTAACAGAGTCAATACCAACAAACCATGAAGTATTATTTTTTTCTCCTGGATTTTGGGCAGTGCCTGTCTTTCCGCCAACATCATTTGCTTTTCTGCCCATTACTTCAAATGCTGCATATGCCGTTCCGTTTTTGTTAGTTACCAAATTTAAATCATTTTTTAAAAAATCAATAAATTCGTCAGATACATTGTATTTTCTTAATTTAAAGTTATCAGAAGCTTCAAGATTGAGATAAGGACTAGATGAAGTTGAGGTAAGTAATGTTTTATAGGCATTTGCTACTTGAATAGGTGTTACAGTTATTGCACCCTGACCAATAATTAAGTTCATAAGGTCACCACCCAACCACCCCTCTGGTCTAACTAAATCAGGTCGTGAGACTGTCCATTCTTCAAAAACTTCTCTATCAGGTATTATTCCATTTCTTTCAAACGGAAGATCTATATTTGTGAGTTCACCAAAACCTAAATCTTTTGCATAATTTTGTAAGATGGATTCATTTTGTGTACCTTCATAAGTTCTCCAGATATTTAGCGCTATGTCCCAAAAGTATACATTACATGATTGTTGCATCGCTGAACTTAAATTTACTCTTCCATGACCGTCTTCTTTCCAGTCTTGATACACTTGCTGAGAACCATCATCAAATCCAAATGATAAACTTCCTTTACAATCGACTCTCCCTCTTCTTGAATTTAAGCCTTCTGGAAAAAGACCTTCATTTTCTGCTAGCCAGTAAGATACAACTTTAAATACAGAGCCTGGTGGATAGAGTCCCTGAATAGCAAAATTATTAAATGCTTGTTCACGATTAAGTTGTTCGAAATCCTGATTTGAAATTCCATCAATGAACTGATTTGGATTGAAATCTGGTAGAGAAACCATGGAAACTATTGCACCTGTATTTACATCAATAACAATTGATGCACTTCTAATTACTTCATCCTTTGTGTTTTCATTTTCATTTGCGAGTTCTATGCCTTGTAAAAGAGATTCTTTTACGATCTTTTGGGTTTCAATATCTAATGATATGGATATATCATTACCTTTTTGGGGAGGTGTGAACTCTATTATTTCACTTCCCTTAAAAATTATTTCACCTGGAACACCGGTTAATGTATTTTCATAATATTTCTCAAGACCGTTTTTACCAACTTGTAATGTATTTTTGGTATGTGGAAATTCTTCAAAATCATCTGAAGTAGGCTTTCCAACATATCCGATGACGTGAGATGTTAAATTGTCATAATTATATTTCCTGATTGGAAAATCAAAGATTTCAAATGCGTCTAACTCTAACAGTTTCTGTCGCTCAAGTGCAGAAAAGATAGATATATTTCCAACAATTTCTATATTGTTCTTATTTATAAATAGTTTATTAAAATCATCTTGATCTAAATCAGGAAAATTATATTTTATGAATTGTTCGTAAATCTCGATATTATTGTCATCAATTTTCCTTAAGTTTAGAAAAAGATGAGGTTCCATTATCGAAGTTGCTAATCTTTCATTTTGGTCATCAAAAATATCTCCTCTTGGTGGCGTTAAATAAAATGTATCAGTAGTTTGGTTGTCTATTGCACTTAATGCCGTATCCCTTGATAAAACTTGTAAATCAAAAAGAAAAGAAACTATATATATAAAGAAACCAATTAAAAATAGTGCAAAGAGATTATATCTTTTGTTTAAGAACATTTTTACCTATGGTAATGTTCAAAATTCTAAATAAAAAGTAATTGACTAAAGATGAAATTAATATTTGATATAAAAACTCAGGATTGAGATATTCCAATGAATATGTAAATTTATAAATAAAGACTCCTACCGTGAATGTAGCAAGGTCCAAATATATATTATTTTGCTGATTTGCAATTATATAGTTCATCAAAATAATTGTTATTAAAAATTTAGCACTTGAAAATCCTAGAATATTTGAAGAATATAATGCGTCGTAATAAATACCAGCAACCAAAAATACAGATATATAAAAATTAGAAAATCTTCGAGTGGAAATTAGAAACATCACAATAAAAAATGGCATTATTAAGAAATATTCAAAAGTTAAAATTGTATTAATTATTAACTCAACGAACAACAAAAAAACAAAAGCAATTATTGATAAGAGATTTCTAAGGTAAATCATTTGTCTTAACTATGTAAATATCGGTAAAGGAAAAACTTATTTCTTCTATATCTATATTTGAAGATATTTTATTGTCATCAACTCTGATTTTTGCATCTGATAAAGATACAATGGGGAATCTTCCTGGCTGATCAAATATAGAAGCCGTAAATATGAAGTCAATATTTGCGGTTAATTCATTTACTGATGTTGTATATACCGACAATTGACTTCCATTGCTTTGTATTAAATATTCATTTCCAAATCTATCTAAACCTGGCATTGAAAAATCGACATCGTCTAAAAAAATAATTTCAGAGTGATTTTGGAAAATTTTATCTACGAATCCGACTACAAAGCCCTCTTTATTGATAACAATGTCGTTCTTTTCAAAATTTTTATCATAACCTCCTGATACAAGATATTTATTTTCATTATTTCTAATGAATGCTGTAGTTTTTATATAAAAATAATTTGCGGAATCAACAGTTTCGATAAGATTTTTATTAGCATCTAGTTCCTCTTTCAAGAGGTCGTTTTCTATTTTTAATTTTCTTAATTCTAAAACTTCATTCTTAAGACGTATGTTTTCATTTATCAAATTATTTCTTGTTTGGAACAATTCAGTATCAAAAAATTCCAAATAATCTGGAAAATTTACGTTTGAAGGAATCAAAAAATTCATTCTTTTTGAAATATTTGATGATATTTCTTGGTTTGAAAAAAAGTCTAAAACCATTATAGAAAAAGAAAACAATATAAAAATAATGTAAATAATGTAGTTTCTTACTCTTAGATTTCCATCTTTCATATTTAGTTAGGTTTTGGAGATGATTTGAGTACAGATTTGTAGTCATCAAATCTCTCTAAACATATGCCTGAACCTACAACAACTGTACTTAAAGGATCTTCTGTCATATTGATTGGAATACCAAGTTCTTCTGCTATCTTCCTATCCAATTGCTTTAACAGAGAGCCGCCACCAGTTAACCATGCACCGTATTTATCTATATCCGAAACTAGCGCAGGTGGAGTTTGGGAAAGAGACATTCTTACTGCCTCAATAATATCTTGTACCACTGGACTCAGTGCATTTCTAACATCTGAGGCCTCTAGTAAAACTTGTTTTGGGACACCTTTTACAATATCTCGACCCGTTACTGTAACTTGTGGTTCTTTGTCGTATTGATAAGCAGATCCGATTGCATGCTTGAGTGATTCAGCAATTCCTTCATCCACCAACATAGAATGTTCTGTTCTTAACCACTCAATTAATCTATCCGTCATATCCTCTCCACCAACTCTTACAGAGTTTGCATTTACTATGTCTCCCATTGAAATAACAGCAATTTCTGTTGTTCCTCCCCCAATGTCAATGA
This sequence comes from uncultured Candidatus Actinomarina sp., assembly GCA_902627635.1. GTDB lineage: Bacteria > Actinomycetota > Acidimicrobiia > Actinomarinales > Actinomarinaceae > Actinomarina. The sequence goes on along the minus strand of CACOKA010000004.1, from coordinate 23,227 downwards.
CCATATTTCCAAAAGGTTCATAAATTTGTAGACCTGCACCAATTGCAGCTGCCATTGGCTCTTCAACGGTATAAACTTCAGATGCACCTGTAGCGTGAGCAGCAGTCTCTATGGATCTTTGTTCTACGCTGGTAACACCATTTGGAACACACATAACAATTCTTGGTCTTGAATAGGACCTTCCTATTGCTCTTGTTAGTAAGGTTTTTACAAGTTCTTCGGCCATTTCGATTTCTGAAATCACTCCATCTCTTAGAGGTTTAATTAATTTTATTGAATCGGGGACGCGACCTACTAAGTTTTTTGCCTCTTCCCCAACAGTAAGGATTGAGCCATCCTCTTTATTTACAGCTATCAACGTAGGTTCATCAACCATCACTCCAACGCCTTTGACATATATCAGAGTGTTGGCAGTTCCTAAATCAATAGCGATGTCGTTGCCACCAAAAAGCGATCTTCTTAAATTAATTCCAGCCATGTATATCTAGATTAATAGACTGAATAATCAAATTAAATAGAAATTTAATTGTTAAAGAAAAGACCTAATTCTCTCTCAGCACTCTCTTCTGAATCAGAACCATGCACTACATTTTCTTCTAGTTTGGTTGCAAAATCTGCTCTTATTGTGCCAGGGTCTGCGTCAGCAGGATTTGTGGCACCCATTATTCTTCTAACTTCACTTACAGCATTTTCTCCTTCAACTTCCATGGCTACAACTGGGCCACTTGTTATGAAGGAAACTAAATCTTGGAAGAATGGTTTATCTTTGTGTTCACCATAGTGTTGCTCTGCAAGCTCTGTAGTTATAATCATCATTTTCATTTTTGTTATTTTAAATCCCTCTTGCTCAACGCGGTCAATTACTTGTCCAACAATATTTCTTTTTACACCATCTGGTTTTACCATAAAGAAAGTTTTCATGAATATTCCTTTTTATATTTACCAACTAAATATAAACTTCCCGTCAATATAGATGGGTTCTTTGATGTATAAAAATCACCGATAGTTGCTACCTTATAGGTAAGTCCATTTGCATTAAAATAATTCTCAAAATCTGATGTTTTAGTTTGTTCAAAGAATGAATCATTTTCAATAAGATAAATTTGATTAAAATTTTTTGTAAAAATTTTATTCATAAATTCAATAATATTTTTTCCCTTTTTCATTCCAATGTATATATCAAAATCACGTGTTGAGTGGTTCTCCTCTATAAAACTAACAAGTGTCTCAAAGCTTGAAGCATTATGGGCTCCATCAATAATTTTTATAGGATTTTCTGAAACTTCTTCAAACCTCCCTGGAACTTTGGGATAGCTTTCTACAGTACTGGTTTTGTCTTCATGAAAATTGGTAATGATTGATTCAAATATTTTTAATGCTGTTCCAAAATTAAGATTCATCCTGTTTTGACTTTCTAAATCATTCAAATATATATCTTTATCAGTTAAATCAAACTTATCATGCACATAAGTTTTATGAACTTTATATAAATTAGGATCACCAAAAATAATACGTTTTGGATTATCTGATATTTGGATTTTTTGATGGAAAATCTCTTCTAACGAATCACCTAACAAATCCATATGATCATAATTAACGTTAGTAATACAGACTGTATCTACATTTAATATCGATGTAGTGTCATATAATCCACCAATACCTGCCTCCACAATAAAATAATCAGCTTTACTTTCTAAAAATAATTTACAACTTGTAAGAAAAAGTATCTCGAAATATGCAAGTTCAATGTTATTTTTAGATTCAAATTGTTTTAAATCATCCATGTAGAATGAAATCTCTTCATCTGAAATTACTTCATTGTTTATCTTTATTCGCTCATTTACGTCAACCAAATGAGGAGAAGTAAATAAAACAGATGAGATGTCATTCTTTGTGAAAATTTCATTTAAATAAAATGCAGAGGATGTTTTGCCATTAGTACCAACAATAGATATTGACTTTTCCTTTAAAATTTCAAGTTCGTTACTTTCGAAAAAAGAAGCTAGGACTTCTAAATTTTTATTTCTTTTTCCAATTTTTGAATTTAGATATATCTTGAATTCATCAGACACTGAATTGATCCCGTGTCTGTTTTAGTAGCTCTATCTCGTTTTCAACTTCAATAACATTTTGTTTTTCTTTTTCAATTAATTCTTCTTTTGCATTTTTAATAAATTTATCATTTTCTAATCTCGATCTAGAGACAGCTAGTGTTTTAGAGAGATCTTCAATTTTCTTGTCTAGCTTTTTAATTTCTACATCAATATCGATATAGTCTTCGGCTAAAAGATAAAATTCATAGTTTCCTGATTGAAAAACTACTTGTTTTTTATCTTTATCCTCTGGTGAATTAAGATTTAATTCTACATTGCCAATGTTTTTTAGCTGTTTTGTAAACCAAGGACCTACATCTTTACTTGAATTAAGTTTTAATATTTCTTTATTTTTTAATTGATAGGTAGCTTTGAAATTTCTTATTTGAGAAATAACTTCTTTCAAATTTTCGACGTCGTTAGCCTCGGGGTTCAACTCTTTGCCTTCAACTTCAGGCCAAATGTTGTTTATTAAAAGATCGTCTTCAAAGGTTGACCAAATTTCTTCAGTTATGTGAGGCATTGCAGGATTCAATATTTTTATGCTTTTTAAAAATGTACTTCTAAGTACAAACATAGTCTCATCTTTTGTTTTCTCATCATCAATTAGGTTTTTGGAAAACTCAAAATACCAATCAAACAAATCTGACCAGACAAAATTGTAAATTAGCTTATATGCATCTGAAATTTTATATTTTTCAAATAATTCATTAAATTCAGCTAGGACTTCATCAAATCTAGAGACAATCCATACGTTTTCGGGACAAGTTATTTCTTTAATTTCATCAATTCTTTTTTCTTCTGGGGAGTACAAGTGGACAAACTTTGCAGCATTCCATAGTTTATTTCCAAATTTCTTTGCAGCAATTGTCCACTCTTCATCAAAAGGAACATCTTGTCCTGGAGCTGCTTTCTCTATTAATGAGAAGCGTAATGCATCTGCACCATGTTTTTCAGATAGCTCCAATGGATCAATTGTATTTTTTAAACTCTTTGACATTTTTCTACCTTTAGAATCTCTTACCAGCCCATGAATCAATATATCCTTGAACGGGACATCGTCATTAAAATTCAAGCCCATCATTATCATTCTGGCTACCCAGAAAAAGATTATGTCAAAACCTGTTACCAATAATGAGGTTGGATAGTATTTCTTTAAATCCGTACTTTCCTTAGGCCAACCTAGAGTGGAGAATGGCCATAATGCTGATGAAAACCAAGTATCCAAAACATCTTTATCTTGGGATAGTTTCAAGTCATCTGAGAGTTTATATTTTTCTCTAACCTCTGATTCAGTCGTAGCTACATAGATGTTTCCATCCTCGTCATACCATGCCGGAATCTGATGACCCCACCAAATTTGTCTAGAAATACACCAATCTTGTATGTTGTACATCCACTCAAAATAAGTTTTCTCCCAATTTTTTGGAATAAACTTCATATTTTCATTCTCAACTTCAGTGATACCTCTATCAGCCAACTCTTTTGTCTTTACAAACCATTGATCTGTGATCATTGGTTCAAGTATGCTTTTTGATCTATCTCCTTTTGGTAATTGGATTACGTGATCATCAGCGGAGACAAGGAAGCCTAATTGAGATAACTCATTCACTATCTGGTCTCTTGCTTCAAATCTATCTAAATTTTTATAATTTTCTGGCATAAAATCATCATCAGACATTGTTCCATCTAACTTCATGCAAGATATGACTTCTAGATTATGTTTCAAGCCGATCTCATAATCATTAAAATCATGTGCAGGTGTTATCTTTACACATCCAGAACCAAATTCTGTGTCTACATACTCATCAGCGATTATCGGAACCTCTCTATTTACGATTGGGATAATTGCTGTTTTTCCTATAAAGCTCTTATATCTTTCATCATCAGGGTTAACTGCAACAGCCGTATCAGCAAGAATAGTCTCTGGTCTAGTAGTAGCGATTGTGATAAATTCATCACCGCATTTATATTTAACACTCCAGAGTTTGCCAGTTTGTTCCTCAAGATTGACCTCAAGGTCTGAGACTGCAGACATTAGTTTTGTATCCCAATTAACCATTCTTGAACCTTTATAAATAAAACCAGAGTCATAGAGGGTTACAAAAACTTGTCTAACAGCTGCTGATAACCCTTCATCCATTGTGAATCTCTCCCTTGACCAATCACAACTCATACCTAGTTTCTTCATCTGTCCTGATATGTTTTCACCTGATTTTTCTTTCCACTCCCATACTTTTGAAATGAAATTCTCACGACCAACATCCTCTTTTGAAAGACCTTTTTCAGATAATTCATTTTCGACAAGTAGTTGTGTAATGATTCCTGCATGATCAGTTCCTGGAACCCACAATGTTTCAAATCCCTGAAGTCTTTTTATACGTACAATCACATCAATTATTGAATGTTCTAACGCATGGCCCATATGCAATGAGCCAGTTACATTTGGAGGTGGTATTACAATCGAAAATTGTTTATCAGATTCAACTGGTTTGAATTGATTTTTTAATTCCCACTCTGATTGCCATTTTTGCTCAATACTTAATGGCTCATATGAATCTTCAAGCATAGACTCAGGCTGGTTTAGAGTCTTTTTTGTCTTTGCTTTGTTTTAGAACCATCTTTGGTTGAATGTCATCAACAACATTTTCCTTATCAATAATGATTTTTTCAATATCTTTTCTTGATGGTGCTTCAAACATTTCATCAAGTAGTAATTTTTCAATTATTGATCTCAGCCCTCTAGCTCCAGTTTTTCTTTCAAGAGCAAGTTCGGCCATTGCCTCAAGAGCACCATCTGTAAATGTAAGGTCTACATCATCCAACTCAAAGATTTTTTTGAATTGTTTGGTAATTGCATTTTTTGGTTCTACAAGTATTTTGATTAATGCTTCTTTATCTAATTCATTAACACTTGTTACAACTGGAAGTCTTCCAATAAACTCTGGTATCAAACCATATCTTCTTAGATCTTTTGGCTCAACATTATCAAAAATTGTACTTTCATTGACCTTATCTTTATTGTTCAAGTTTGTGTTAAATCCTATAGAGTTGTCTCCAAGCCTTTTTCCAATTATCTGATCAAGTCCATCAAATGCTCCACCGACAATGAATAAGATGTTTGATGTATCAATTTGTAAATATTCTTGTTGAGGATGTTTTCTACCCCCTTGAGGAGGTACTTGTGCAGTGGTGCCTTCTAAAATTTTAAGTAAAGCTTGTTGTACGCCTTCTCCAGACACATCTCTTGTAATTGAAGGATTATCTGATTTTCTCGTAATTTTGTCTATTTCATCAATGTAGATTATCCCTTTTTCTGCCTTTTTAATATCGAAGTCTGCAGCTTGAATCAAAGTTAATAAGATGTTTTCAACATCTTCACCAACATAACCAGCTTCAGTCAACGTTGTAGCATCTGCGATTGCAAAAGGAACTTGAAGTATCTTTGCCAAAGTTTGAGCTAAAAGTGTCTTACCGCTTCCGGTAGGGCCAAGTATCAGTACATTAGATTTTTGGATTTCAAGATCATCATTCTTATCATCATCTTTATAAATTCTCTTGTAGTGGTTATAGACTGCAACAGATAAAGTTTTTTTAGCTTCAGCTTGACCAATAACAAATTCATTTAGAGCATGGTTGATTTCTTTTGGTAGAGGTAAATGTGTCTCACTTGTAGCTTCAAGGGTTTCAACTTTTTCTTCTTCAATGATTTCGACACAAAGCTCAATACACTCGTCACAAATATAGACGCCTGGACCGGCGATGAGTTTAATTACTTGTTTTTGTGATTTTCCACAAAAACTACACTTTAACGGATCAGTTGATGATTCTTTATTAGCCATAACCTTACCCTGTTGTTATTTTTTGTCTGCTAACTCCCTTTGAGTTAGTACTTCATCTACTATACCGTATTCCAACGCTTCTTGCGCAGTCATCCAGAAATCTCTATCGGTATCAACAGCGATTTGTTCAATGTCTTTTTTGGTAAAATCTGCCAAAAGTCCATTTATTTGGTTTCTCATGTCTGTTATCAACTTTGCTTGGATTTCGATGTCTTTTGAGGTGCCTTCTGCCCCACCAGCTGGTTGATGTAACATAATTCTTGCATGTGGAAGTGAGTATCTTTTACCTGGGGTTCCACCAGCTAAAATTACAGCACCCGCTGAAGCAGCAAGTCCCATACAAACAGTTGCAACATCTGGCTTGATGTATTTCATTGTGTCATAGATTGCAAACAATGAGGTAATGGATCCTCCTGGAGAGTTGATATATACGTAGATATCTTTCTCTGGATCTTCTGACTCTAAATGTAAAAGCTGTGCCATTATTAGATTTGCTACTCCATCATCAATAGGAGTGCCAAGAAATATAATTCTATCTTTTAAAAGCCTTGAATAAATATCGAAAGCTCTCTCGCCTCTATTTGTATTCTCAATAACTGTAGGTACAACATAATTTGAAGGCTCTTTTTTCATGTTATTCTTCCTCTCTTGTATCTGTATCTTGATTGTACACATCTTGAAGATATACTTTTTCACCATTTTTGTCTACTGACGATCCTGACTTCAAAACATGAATCATTGCCTTATTTCTTAGGGATTCTGCCTCAAGATTAAGTCTGTGGGTAGCGTTTTCAACGTCATCTTCGTTATCATGTGATTTCATATGTTCATCAATTACGGCGTTATCTTCATCTTCAAGCTTGATGTCTAAATCCTCAATAACCTTATCTAGTATGACGACCATCGTTAAGTTTCTTGTGGCTTGTTTATTTAGATCTTCACGTAAAGTTTCCTCTGTAAGTCCAGTGACCTGAAAATAATCTTCTAACTTTATATTATTTTGTGCCAACTCGTTAATGAAGTTTTGAAGAATACTATCCATTTCAGCAATCACTAACTGTTCTGGTAGGTCAATTTTTGCTTCTTCAATGAGCTTGTTTGTTAATTCTGCTTGGTACTGAGAAGCTACCTGTCTTTTCTTAATCATCTCAATATTTTTCTCTAGCTCTTCTTTTAGATTTTTAATGTCATCGAACTCAGTAGTTTCTGAAACCCATTCATCTGTTAAGTCTGGAAGAATTTTTTCTCTTACTTCTTTTACGAGAACTGTAACCTCAACATTTTCCTCCCCTAGTTGTGGAAGATTTTCATTAAATTTTACGATTGCTCCAGGAGATACTGCCTCCAATTTTGAATCAAGTTGAGCAGTCAAAGTGTTGGATCCAACTTCGTAAAGATAATCTTGAAAGTTAAAATCTTTCAGATCATTATTATTTTTTTTTGCAGAGATATTCACTAGCGCATAATCACCTGATTGAACTGGTCTTTCAACTTTTGAAACTTCCGCAAACTGGGTTCTTACCCTATCTATCTGATCGTCAAGTTCTTCTTCTGTTGGTTTTATAGACTCTACTTCAACCTCTTGTTCTAGTTTTGGAAGTTTAGATAATTTAGGCCAGAGAGTAATCAGTACATCAATTTCAAAGTTTTTTTCTTTCTTTTCAATTTTCTTAATTACTGGTCTTGTTGCTGGATTTATCTCTTCATCCTTTAGGATTGAAAACAGTTTCTCTGGTAAGAACAGTTCTATTGCCTCTTCGTTTATGGCGTCTTCACCAACTTCCCTTGTGACGATATTAGGTGGTATTTTTCCGGGTCTAAAACCTTTTATTTTTAAATTCTTAGAAATTCTCTTTATTGCCACATCTTTGTATTCTTCGAGGTCTTTATTGTCTACTTTTAGATCAAGTTCTTTCTCGAAATCACTCGTATTTTTTATTTTATATTTCAATTGTTCTCCTAAATAAGGTGGGTGACCGACGGGATTCGAACCCGCGACCTCCTGGACCACAACCAGGCGCTCTAACCAAACTGAGCTACGATCACCACGGCGCTCTCGATAGGACTCGAACCTATAACCTACAGATTAGAAGTCTGTTGCTCTATCCATTTGAGCTACGAGAGCCTCTTGAGCGGGTGAAGGGAATCGAACCCTCATAGCCAGCTTGGAAGGCTGGAGCTTTGCCATTAAGCTACACCCGCGCTAGTCGGGCTGGTGAGATTCGAACTCACGACCTCCTGCTCCCAAAGCAGGCGCTCTAGCCAAGCTGAGCCACAGCCCGCACGTCTAATTATTGTTCCATGATAACGCTTTTATGGAAACAATAAATCAAAAAATTTATAGTTAAGTATTATGAGTTAAGTTAATCTGTAAAAAGGGTCGCTAGCTCAATTGGCAGAGCAACGGACTCTTAATCCGCAGGTTCGGGGTTCAAGTCCCCGGCGACCCACGCGACATTTAGCGGATGTGGCGGAACTGGTAGACGCGCTAGATTTAGGATCTAGTGAGCTTTGCTCGTGGAGGTTCGAGTCCTCTCATCCGCACAAAATTAAGAGATTGCTACAACAAGTTCAGTTGACGAAGCAGTAGCTAGAAGCTTTCCATTCATATCACGAAGTTCACCCGTTAAGAAAATTACTTTTCTTCCTAATTTATCAATCTTCCCCCGAGCTACGATTTCACCAGTGTCGGCACTTATCTGGCTTAAATAATTTACTTTTATATCAGTTGTTAATGCAATAAAACCCTTATCTAAATTACATTGGGCAGAAATACTGTTACAAGAATCTAGAAGTGTAGCTGCTAATCCTCCATGAACGCTACCAATTGGGTTGTAATGAAACTCTTCGGGTACGCAGTAAAATGACGCCTGCCCTTTTTCATCGATTTCAATCTTGCTAAAACCCATTAATGAACCAATTCCAAAAGAATCTGGTTTTAATTCAGTGAATAATTTTCGTCTATCTTCTTTGTCTAGGTTAAGAAGTTTTTCTGCGATATCTAAAGGTGGATCCCAGGAATGTGTTCTCTCATTCATCGCTTGATTCAGATGATCTTGTTTGTAACTCAGAAACTATATCCGCATTTGCCAATGTGGTTACATCTCCTAGTTTTCTTTCTTCAGAAATATCTTTCAACAATCTTCTCATAATTTTTCCGCTTCTTGTTTTTGGAAGATCGTTTGTAATGACAATACTTTTAGGTTTAGCAATTGGACCAATTTTATCGCTCACATGTTGTCTAAGAGTGGATATAAGATCTTCATTGCCCTCAAAACCACCGATTAATGTTACGAATGCAGCAATAGCTTCTCCAGAAATCTCATCAGCTCTGCCTATTACTGCTGCCTCAGCAACCGATTCATGTGCAACAAGTGCGCTTTCTACTTCAGCAGTTGAAATTCTATGTCCAGATATATTCATCACGTCATCAACTCTTCCGAGAAGCCAGAAATATCCATCATCATCATATTTTGCTCCATCTCCTGCAAAATACATACCATCATACTTTGACCAATAGGTGTCAATATATCTTTTCTCATCTCCAAACACTGTTCTAAGCATCGATGGCCAAGGTGTTTTTATTGCTAAATATCCCCCTTCACCTTTTGAAACTTCATTTCCATTTTCATCAACAACAACTGCATCTATGCCTGGCATTGGACCACATGCTGACCCCGGTTTTGTACTCGTAATGCCTGGCAGGGGTGTAATCATTATTGAACCAGTCTCTGTCTGCCACCATGTATCTACAATTGCACAGGATTCATTTCCTATGTTTTCGTGGTACCACATCCAGGCTTCTGGGTTAATTGGCTCCCCAACAGTACCCAACAATCTGAGTGACGTTAAGTCATGTGCTTGGGGATGTTCGACTCCCCACTTCATGAAAGCTCTAATTGCAGTTGGGGCAGTGTAAAATATATTTACTTTATATTTTTCAACGATACTCCAAAGTCTTTTCTCATCTGGTGCGTTTGGTGCACCTTCATACATAACGCTTGTTGTTTTGTTTGCTAAAGGTCCGTACACAATATAACTATGACCTGTTACCCAACCACAGTCTGCGGCACACCAATAGATGTCATCTTCCTTTACATCAAATACAGCGGAATGTGTTGTAGTAACACCAGTAAGATATCCAGCCTGTGTGTGGACGATTCCTTTTGGCTTAGCTGTTGTACCTGATGTATAAAGGATATATAACATGTCTTCTGCGTTCATTATTTCTGGTTCACAATCGGCTTCCTGCTTATCTACAAGTTCGCTATACCAATAATCTCTACCATCAACCATGGTTACTTCATTCTCAGTTCGCTTTACAACTATTACGCTCTCTATGTGATCGGTAAGCTTTAGGGAGTCATCCACATTTTGTTTTAAAGGAACTATATCTCCCCTTCTCCAAGCACCATCTGCTGTAATAACAATCTTTGCTTCAGCATCATTGATTCTGTCAGCGAGAGCTTCTGCGGAAAAACCTCCGAATACGACAGAATGTACAGCACCTATTCTTGCGCAGGCGAGCATGGAGATAACAATTTCAGGCGTCATACCAAGGTAAATTGCGATTCTATCACCTTTCTTCACACCAAGCTCTTTGAGACCGTTTGAAAGCTTACAGACCCTCTCATAAAGATCTTGATAGGTTATTTCTTGAGAGTCTCCGGGTTCTCCCTCCCAGTAGAATGCAATTCTTTCTCCATCAGTTTCTAAATGACGGTCAAGACAATTATAAGAAAGGTTGAGTTCTCCATCCTTAAACCATTTATAGAAAGGTGCATCTGAGTCGTCCAAAATCTCTTTGGGCTCTTTGTACCAGGTGATTCTCTCTAGAGCTTGTTTTTGCCAGTAAGCAAGTCTGTCTTCATTGGCTAGGTCAAACCATTCTTGTGTAGCGTTTGCATTTTCTACAATGCTCGATGGAGGGTCAAAAGTTCTATCTTCTCCAAGTAAATTTTCAATTTTTTCAGACATTTTTTAATTACCTAACGTAATTATAAAAATTTTATGATGAACTTTCCATAAAATAATAATTAAAGCCATCACATAGAGCATTCCATGATGCATTAATTATATTTTCGTGAACACCAATAGTGCTCCAATTTATCTCGCCATCTGTAAATTCAACGAGAACTCTTGTTTTTGCCTCAGTACCATCTGAAGAGTCAATGATTCTCACTTTATAGTCAGTTAATTTAATCTTATCTACATCCGGATAGTTTTTATTCAAGGCAGATTTCAAAGCTTTATTTAAAGCATCGACAGGACCAACTCCCTCTCCTGTTGTTACGAATCTTTCTTCACCTACAGATATTTTACAAACAGCTTCTGAAACAACGTTTTCAGAGTTTCTTCTTTCGGAATACACTCTGAAGCTTTCAAAATCAAAAAAAGATGGCTCTTCTCCTTTGATCTTTTTCATTAATAAATATAAAGAACCATCAGCAGCCTCAAACTGAAACCCTTGATATTCAAGATCTTGTACTTGCTCAATAAGATTTTTTGCATCATCATTTGTAAGTTCTATTCCAAATTCTTTTGCTTTAGTAATTACACTTGCTCTTCCAGCTAACTCAGAGACAGTAGTTCTTGTGTAGTTTCCTACCTGACTAGCATTTATGTGCTCATAGAGAGTATTGTCTTTTGACATACCGGAAGCATGAAGTCCTGCCTTATGTGTGAAGGCAGATGAACCAACATAAGGATGTCTTGAGTCAATAGCGATATTTACTAATTCCGCGATATGATTTGCTATAGGAGTTAGTTTTTCAAGTGACTCTTCAGGCACTGTCTCAAAGTCCATTTTTAAAGAGAGGTTAGGAATAAGAGTACAAAGATCTGCATTACCAGTACGCTCGCCATAACCATTCATAGTCCCTTGAACATGTTCCACACCAAGGTTGACTGCAGCCAAAGAGTTTGTAACTGCACATCCATTGTCATTTTGAAAGTGAACGCCAAATGATTGATCGGGGTACTTTTCTACAATTGGAGTTAAAAGATCTGTGACCTCATGTGGAAGTGTTCCTCCGTTGGTGTCACAAAATATAAAACAATCAACGCCCTCTTTTACTACTGCATCTAAAATTTTCAAAGTAGTATCTGAATCCTCTTTCAAACCATCAAAGAAATGTTCTGCATCAAAAAATACTTTTCGTCCATTATCTTTTAGATATTTAACGGTGTCTGTAGCCATTAGAATCGCACTGTCTACATCAGTCTCCAAAGCCTTTGTAATGTGGAGATTGGATGATTTACCTACAATACAGACATACTCTGTTTCAGAATCAATAAGTGCCTGTACTTGTGGATCGTCTTCAACTTTTACATTTAATTTTCTAGTAGAACCAAAACTAACTAATTTTGCATTCTCAAGCTTTAAATCTTTTTTTGCTTTATCAAAAAACTCTTTTTCCTTAGGTGATGCTCCAGGCCATCCACCTTCAATATAATCAACACCCAACTCATCAATTAACTTAGCAATAGCTAATTTATCCTTTACTGATGGGGAGATTCCCTCCTGTTGAAACCCATCTCTAAGTGTCGTATCAAATATGTCTATCTTCATTCGTCTTCTTCCAAAAAAAAACCCCTGCAAAGCAAGGGTAACAACGATAAGTTCGTTGTTCTTAAATAATAATCATGAAATTAATCATGAATTCATAATAGTTTCGATAATTTGCTTGTCTACAAAAAATATATTTATTCTTTAAATGTCTCACTCAATAGCGTGAACATTTTCTCTGTTGCGATTTTCCTGTGACTGATCTTTGTCTTCTCCTCAAAACTTAGCTCAGCAAGAGTTTTACCATCTACTTCAAAAACTGGATCATAGCCAAATCCATTATCTCCTCTTGGTGATGTCGTAATGGTACCTGATAGAATTCCCTCAGTATCTAGACGATTGTTCCCATCAAAAAAATACAACACTGTTTGAAAAAAGGCATTTCTATTATCTTCATTTTCTAAATTATTAAGCAGTTTTTGAATATTGTCTTCGGCTGTTGCAGTTTCACCTGCATATCTTGCTGTTTTTACTCCAGGCTCATTATTTAGAGCCTCTACAAATAATCCAGAGTCATCTGAGATAACAGGGACATTATGTTTTTCAAAAATCTCTTCTGATTTTTTCTGAGCATTACCAATGATCGTATCTCTATCCTCGACAACATCTTCCAAACTATCATCGAAAATAATTTCAAAATCTGAATCTGAAAAGATTTCTTTAATTTCTTCGAATTTGTTTTTATTTTTACTGGCAAATAAAATTTTCATACATTTTTCTGTACGTCGAAAACTTTATTTACCTCATCTTTAGTCATCTCAAAAAGCTTGTCTAAGTCTTCCTTTGAGAATGGTTTCTGTTCAGCAGTGCCTTGAATTTCAAGGATTTCGAATTTGTCATTGAGAACCAAGTTTAAATCTACTTCAGCGCTTGAATCCTTCTCATAATCCAGATCTGCAATAAATTCTCCATCGACAATCCCTACTGATAAAGCTGCAATCTGGTTCGTTAGTGGATTCTGTACTAATTTCTTTTGTTCAACAAGATTATTGAATGTTTCATTAAGAGCGATCCAAGCACCATTAATTGAGGCCGTTCTTGTGCCTCCATCAGCATCTAGCACATCACAATCAACGGTTACTAAATAACCATTGAGTATTGCTAGGTCGCAAACTGATCTAAGTGACCTACCTATTAATCTTGAGATTTCTTTTGATCTACCACCTTCGAATGATTTCCTTGATATTCTCTGATCTGAAGATCCAGGCAACATATTGTATTCTGCTGTTAACCAACCCTTATCTGAGTTTTCAAGCCATCTTGGGACCTTATCAGCAATGGAAACAGTAATCAAAACTTTCGTGTTTCCAGACTCATAGAGCACTGAAGTGTTTTCTGAATTAATAAAATCTTTGGTTACTTTTATATCTCGCATAAATCTAGTTCTTAAGGTGATAGTCTAGTTATTTCCCATGAATTATCATTTTTAACATAAATAAAGCGATCATGGGTTCTGCTTCTTCTACCCTGCCAAAACTCCCAGAAACTAATATCAATTGCATAGCCACCCCAATTGTCTGGTCTTGGAATATCTTTTCCTTCAAATTCTATTTCCAACTCTTTAATCCTGTCTTCAACCGTTTCTCTTCCTTCAATTTCAATGCTTTGACTTGATGCAATAGCACTTAGTTGTGCTCCCCTCGGTCTTGAAGCAAAGTAGTTATCAGATACCTCATCGGATGTTTTAGAAACTACGCCCTCAAGTCGAATTTGACGATGTAACTCAGGCCAAAAGAATAATCCGGAAATATTTGGATTGTTTTGCATTTCCCGACCCTTGCTACTTCCGTAATCTGAGTAGAAAACAAGTTTGTTTTCGACAATATCCTTAAATAATACATACCTTGATCTTGGTGTTCCCTCTTCGCTGATAGTAGATATCGCCATCGCATTTGCTTCATTAACCTCTGCGTCAATAGCGATTTGAAACCATACATTAAATTGCTCTAAAGGATTGGTATCGAGATCTTCGAAATTTAGTGGCTTGTCTTCGTACTCAACCCTAATTTTTTTTACTTTGTCAGATATACTATCCATTTATTTTGATTTGATATAATTCAATGCAGAACCAGCAAAAAACCAAGCAATCTGATCCTCAGATAGAGAATGATTTGCTTTGATTGTCTCTGTTTCACCATTTTCTTTTTCGAGGATAATCTCAACGGGTGTGTCAACTGCAATATCTTTCAGACTACCGATAGTCATTTTGTCGAACTGTTCAATCTTTTCATAATCGTTTTTGTCATCAAAGACTAGAGGTAAAATACCTTGCTTCTTTAAGTTTGCTTCATGTATTCGTGCAAAACTTTTTACCAACACGACCTTACAGCCTCTAAATCTCGGCTCCATTGCTGCGTGCTCTCTTGATGAGCCCTCACCATAGTTTTCATCTCCAACAGCTACCCAGCTAACATTCTCCTCACTGTAATTCTTTGCTATGTTTGGCAATGTATCGACTTCCTTTGTGAGTATGTTTACACCATCACCTGCTTTTTCAGCAAATGCATTATTGACTCCATTGAACAAGTTTTGTGAAATATTTTCAAGATGACCTCGGAACTGTAACCATTTACCAGCAGGAGAAATATGGTCAGTTGTACATTTTCCTTTTGCCTTCATTAAGACGCTCATTGAAACATAGTCTTCTTCATTAGGTGGAAGAAACGGAGTAAGTTTTTGAAGTCTATTTGATTCTGGATCAATTATTACTTCAACATCATCACCTGGTGTTGGTTGAATAAATCCCTCCAGTGTTTCTTCAAAACCTTTATCAGGTAATTCATCTGCAAAAGGTGGGTTGAGTAAAATTTCTTCCCCATCTTGAGTAGTCAAAGTGTCACTCAAGAAGTTGAAATCTAATGTTCCGCCAAGTGCTAAACCTATAACTGATTCAGGTGAACCAATAAATGATAATGTCTCTGCATTTCCATCATTTCTAGCAGGGAAGTTTCTATTAAACGATGAGACTATTGAGTTACTCTCTCCTTCTTTGATATCATCTCTTTTCCACTGACCGATACAAGGACCACAGGCATTTGCAAGAACAGTTGCTCCGATTGATTCTAAATCCTTTAAGTATCCATCACGTTCTATTGTTGCTCTGGTTTGTTCTGACCCAGGAGTAACCATCAAAGGTACTTTTGCTTTAAGGCCATACTTCGCAGCTTCTCTTGCGATGAAAGCAGCTCTACCAATATCCTCATATGATGAATTTGTACAAGATCCAATTAATGCACTTGAGATTTTAACAGGATATTCATTGTCGTTTGCATCCTTTTTTAATCCAGAAATCGGTCTTGCTAAATCAGGTGTATGTGGTCCGACAATATGGGGCTCTAATTCATCTAAATTAATCTCGATAACTTGATTGAAAAATTGTTCTGGATTTTCTAATACTTCATCATCAGCTGTGAGTAAATCCATTCTAGAGTCTGCTAACTGAGCTATTTCATCTCTACCAGTAGCTTTTAGGTAGGCACTTCCTTTTTCATCATATGGAAATATTGAGCATGTCGCACCAATCTCTGCACCCATATTTGTTATGGTTGCTTTTCCAGTAGTCGATATGGTTTTCGTACCCTCTCCAAAGTATTCGACGATTGCATTAGTCGCACCTTTAACAGTCAAGATTTCAGCAACTTTTAAAATAATATCTTTAGGAGATGTCCAGCCGCTTAGTGAGCCTGTTAGTTTTACACCAATTAAACTTGGTATCTTTGTATTAAATGGCATCCCGGCCATAACATCAACCGCATCTGCTCCCCCAACACCTATGGCTATCATCGATAATCCTCCAGCGTTTGGTGTATGGCTGTCTGTACCTATCATCATTCCACCTGGAAATGCATATTGTTCTAGTACAACTTGATGAATAATTCCTGCACCTGGTCCCCAGAAACCTATTTCATATTTTTCTGAAGCTGTTCTTAAAAAATCAAAGACCTCTTTGTGAGTCTTATTCGCTACTTGAAGGTCGCTTGTAGCTCCCTCATATGCCTGGATTAGATGGTCGCAGTGTACGGTAGTTGGTACAGCTGTCTCAGGAAGATCTGCCTGCATAAATTGTAGAAGGGCCATCTGCGCGGTTGCATCCTGCATGGCTACTCTATCGGGAGCAAAGTCACCATAATCTTCTCCCTTGTTAAGTGAGATAGATGATATATCTGTTGCATGACCAAAGATTAGTTTTTCAGCAAGTGTTAGAGGAGTGTTTTTTCTCTCTCTTAATTTCTTAATATTTCCAGTCAATTTCTCATAAACAGAGGAAACTAAGCTAACTGGTGTTACTGATAAATCCATCATTTTAATTATATTCTCATGCAGTTCTTACTAAAACCTTATCTATATTCGGGACAAGTGGTCTGATAATCACAGTTTGAGCACCATTCTCCCGTATTATATGGGGGTGATAGTGAGTCATTTGGATTCCAATTAGCAATTCTCTGTGCCTTATCTTCAAATTTTTTAGTAATTGAGTCAAACTCACTTTCTCCAAATTTTCTTTTCTTTAATTTTCCACCATCTTTATTGGTGTAAATATGAAATACATAGACCTCATCTTCTTTGAGTAATAGTTTTGCACCCAATGCATACAATTCTGCCTCGGTGAGGTCATCTTTGCTTTCTTGTCCAGTTTTAAGTTCAATGACAAGTCCTTTACCTTTATATCTACCTACAAGATCAGCCTGTCCCATAAATGTCACAGCTACTTTATCATCTCTTAACTCCATTTTTGAATTTGAAACCAATCCTTCTTTAACAATTGAAAAACCAAGACCATACTCTGATAATTTTATTTCTAATTCATTTTGATCTTCGACCTCATCATCCAAGGCCTGTATAAGCTCTTCATATTTTTTAAGTATCTGAGATGCAAATTTCTCTTCCTCATCAACGAGCATTTTTTTTAGTCTCTCAACTTCTTTATCTCCAAAGATGTCTTTATTTTTTTCTAACATCTTTTGTGAATATGTGTGAAATTTCTGTCCTAATTCAGCTTCAAATGATTCGTTTTCAATATCTTTTGGAATAGCATATTGAGCTCTCCAAGATGTCCACCTTTCACATGACTCAAGATTTAACAAGTTTGATTTACTTATTAATATTCCTCTATTATTTGACTTTACTTCTTGACCATCTACTACAGGGTACTGACCACACCTTGATGGTCTAGAACACATATAACAATGAAGTCCAGGAGTTGCTTGTTTTCTATTTGTTTCAAATTCTTGAATAATACTGAAATAATTATCAATAATTTCTTTTGAATTTTCTGGTTCTTTTATCTCATCAAAATCATCATGAATAAGCTGAGCTGTTAGAAATGTTTCACCCTCTAGTTTGGTTTCTGCCACAATAGCTCTATCTATATCCTCAATATCAGATACTCCTGCCTTGAGCTTGATATATTCAGTATTGTCTTCATCCTCAAGTTGATATTGAAATGATGTGTACATACCTTTATCTTCACCATCAAACTCTCTTATGATTTCTTGTCTATAAAAATCGATATTGACCTGAGGTAATGGTTTAGGAACCAAACTTCTAAATCGCTCAAAAAGTTCAGACATTATTTTTCTTTGTAGTGGATCATAAAATTGAAAGTTTTTTTCTGCAACCTTAACCGCAACGTCATCATTTGCTTCATTTAGTAGCCAGTCAGAAATAGCATTATGAACTCCACTCCATCGATCTAAACGAGAATTTGGTGTGAGAGTTTTTGGACCAATAGATTGATGACAATCTGAAATTTTTTTAACTTCGTACGTTTTATAGAACTTAATTCCCTGGTTCATACTCTAAAGATAATTCAAATTTTCGTTAGAGCATGTATTTCAAACTTTATTTAAATCATATCTTGTATAAATTATCAAATTTGAAAATACAATATTAATAAAAGTTTCTTTACTGTCTTTATCTAAATTCTCTTCATCATTGATACATTTAAAAATGTTATCGAGCATTGCTATAACTCTTGGATTATTAATTTCCCACATTTCTGACTGTCTACAAAGCTCTTTTATAACTTCTAATGGTATGTCAATTTTACTCTGCATTTATATTATCGAATTCGAAATGAGTACCCCCAGTAACAAGTCCTTTAATTCTTATATATAAATTCTTTTTTTGTTTTTGATTTTCGTATTGCGTTACTTCTAATTGAAAATATGATTCACCATCATCAGATTTTCGTTTTAGCAACTCTTGTATTAGTTCACTAACATCGGCTTCCCATAACAATCTTTGTTTCATATTGCTCCTTATTTACATTTTTTATTTTTACGTAAGTCCGGACTCAATAATTCATACAAAGTATTTTCAAATTATGATGATTGAGTTATAAAAGACAAAACTGTCTTTTTTGGTCTTAATATTTAGACTAGAAAAAACCCATAAAGTTACTGCTTAATTCCACATCCAAAAAATAAATTTATACTAATAATTATGAAAGACGAAGTAGCAAGAATAGAAATAGAATCATTTGATAAACTATCAGTTGTTGACTTCAGTATTGTTGGAAAAAATCTTGTAGCTATAGACATAAGAAATATTTTAAACAAGGAAGATAAAAGGAGAGTTATGGACTTTGTCACAGGATTATCGATTGGTCGAGGATGTTCAATTAGACAGATAAATAAAGAAGGCGTATATTTGTTGAATCCTAGTGAAAGTAATTAACCCTTATGTCGATGATCATAAATTAAATAAAAGTACATACATCATAAATTCAGATTTTGTTGAAAAAATTAGAACACTCATTACAAATTAGATAAACACTATCTTTATTCATCATCGCAGGATGATTCATAAATATTATCTTCATTATCAGTCACAACAAGGTCTACACTTTCAAGATAATCTGTACCATCACTTAGATTATTTATAGCTTCAAGATCACGATTAGAAAGAAAGTAGAAATACCAAGACTCATAAATTGCTACGGATGTATTAAATTTATCAAAACCATGAAAAGCATAGATATCCGTTAAATCGACGATGAACTCTTTATCGTTATCGACATATTTTATTTCGATCTTTTTTACGGGTATATCTAAAGATTTTAAAGTAATAATGTATTGACTCATGTATGCATCATCTTCTAATTCATAGTCGTACGGACATGAAAGACTTATCCCTGATTCAGGAACACTCAAACCATCCGGTTCTAAATACAAACTACTAAATAAGTCTGCAAACGAAATATTTTTATGCTCAGCTCTACTTCTGTCTTGAGAGTCGTATGCATAAGAAATACATGAGACTGTTGTCTGGTCACCTGTGGTAAATGCAACCTCGTCGAATAGTGCAAATGTTCTGATCCCATCATTTTCTAAATCTTCAAAGTAAAACAGTGGATAAATAAGTGTTCCGTATTCATAACATGTCTTGAAAGTCCAATAATACATTTCATCTTCGTCAACAATTTCGTATGGTAACTCATAGATTTTTACAACTTCATGAGAATGTACTTCGTTACATGGAACTTTATCTACCTCAGTATAAAAATAAAGATCAACATCCGGTCTTCTTTGCCAGAAACAATCTCCCTCAACTAACTCATTTACATCTACTGAAACAAAGTTTTGAGTTTTATCATTAAAGTAAGTCTGGTAGTTTGTGGATAAGGGTTGAGGACCATTCAAAGTATCAAATACAGCAACTAAACACAAGTAATCATCATCTTCCTCAAAATTCTCTAAATCACCAATCCAAGTAATGTATGTAGAAGTTCCTCCTATATCTCTATTAAATATCTCAGAATAACTTTTTTCACAGGCAGTGTAGATCTCTAAATTTGGAACACCATCTTCACCAAATATAGTGTCATCGTTGGATGAATAATTAATTATGGAAATTATTTCATAGGAATGCAATGTATCACAAGGTACGCGAGTAACGTAATAATCAGCTGCGAAATAATATCCCTCACCATCTAAATAGTCAAAACAATCACCGATTGTTAGATCTGAAGCGTAAAGTTTTTCCGATAAAATTTCAGGCAAAGTAGTCGATGTGACATTAGTAGTAGTTGAAGTAGAAGAAGTGCTCAAAGTAGTTGAAGTCTGAATTGAATTATCAACCACCTGGGAAGAGTCAGTACTGCAAAAGCTAATTAGTAGTATAAGTAAAATAAATTTTTTCACTTTTCATATCCCTCAGTGATATAGTCAACAACTTTATGTCCGCGAACTTGGCTTATGTATCCTTTCCAAAAATTTGGATAGAATCCAATGCTGCCTTCTTTTACCTCATCACTAATTTCTATGGTTAAATGAATTTTTTTCACAATGAAATACTAGCTTTTTAGTCTGACATTTATTTGAATAATAAAATTGTCTTATGTGATTTCTAATGTATTTACATGAGTCACTTCGAAATAAGGTCATTAAAAATTGTTTTTCAGTTATTAATTTTTAATACAATATGCATAGGCATTTATTTTTATCAAACTTTTTTGAAAGCAACTTTACAACCAAATTTTGTAGATGATATTTATGCTTATTTTATATTTGTATTCTTTCTTGGCGTACACGCCATCTTTGCCCTACTAACTTATCTATTGGCAAAGATACGATTTCCATTTGTATATAGAAAAAGGATGGCATATTTATCAATATTTTTACCGTATGTTGTCATACTTGCGAATTTGGATGTAATAGGAAATTATGAATACTCTTATTTAGTGATTTTCTTTCTGGGATTCATGACTTATAGAGATTTCAAAAAAGATCTCATTGGTAAAAATTTTGCAATGTACATAAATGTTCTTGCTAATCCATCAGGGTACGAACATGAAATGGTATTTCCTAGCGCATTTAGAGACTTTGAGTGGGATGAACCTTTTGATAATAATGATGGAATATTTTAAGAATTTAAATACAAATCACGTTATTTGAATTTACACTTACTTAAAACTGTCTCCTGGAAACGTTAAAATAGTTTTGTGAGCAAAGAAAATACACAAGATACATTATTTGGTGATAAAGATATTACTAAAAAATCTAAATCTGAAGAGAATAAAAATAAGGGGAAAGTTGCACCTAATAATAAATTAAATAATTTAACAGGTTCTGAATGGAAATTCTCAACAAAGTCAGTAATTAACAAACCATATCCTGTAAATTTACAACATAAATTAAGGTCACAGCATGGGGGACAAAAACCTCCAGATTT
Source organism: uncultured Candidatus Actinomarina sp. (assembly GCA_902627635.1). Taxonomy (GTDB): domain Bacteria; phylum Actinomycetota; class Acidimicrobiia; order Actinomarinales; family Actinomarinaceae; genus Actinomarina. The sequence continues at coordinate 1,550 of CACOKA010000004.1, read as the reverse complement.
ATGTTCTGATTTAATAAGAACTTTTACAAAAAAAAATAATAAGGTATTAGATCCTTTTGGTGGCGTTGGAGGAACCCTTCTTGGAGCAACACTTGCGAACAGAAGAGCTGTCGGAATTGAAATCGAAAACAAATGGATTGAAATTTATAAAGAAGTCTGCCAACTAGAAAAATTGCGCGAAGAGGAATTTATAAATGGAGATTCAAAAATTGAGTTGGATAAACTTAGAAAAAATTCATTTGATTTTGTTTTAACAGATATCCCTTATTGGAATATTGATAAGTTAAAGAAAACTAGGAGCAAAACAGCCAGAAAATCTAAATTAAGCCAATTCAATGAAGATGAACTACAAACAAAAGAAGAGTGGCTTGCCGACATGGTTGAAATATTTACAAAAACCCACAGAGTCTTAAAAGACGATAAATATATGGGAGTTTTTATTGGTGATATTTATAGGGATAGTAAATATCACCTATTAGGTGCTGAATTAGCAAAAGAATTAGAGGATACTGGCCTATGGACTCTAAAAGCAAATCTAATTTGGTATGATGTTTCAAAACTTCTTCATGTTTATGGTTATCCAAGTGCATTTGTTCCTTCGATGATTCACCAAAATATACTTATATTAAGAAAAACTATTGTCTAGGTTTTAACAATATATAAATACTCTGTAGTTTTATCCCCTACGTCTTTATATTTTCTATTTTCATGATCTCGTTCAGTTCTAAATCGTCTATAAGTAGTGTCATAAATAGTTAATTCACCTTTTTTTGATAAGGTTTCTCGAATATTTTCAGGTGGAATTATACCTTCATTGTTGTAACTCAAAACAATGTTCTTAAAATTGGCTTTTTCGATTAAGTTTTCAAAAGCAGTGAGAGCATTTGATTTTTGAGAGTACATTGATTTTTGATCATCATAATTTCTTAAACCTGTTTTTCCTTTAAGTTCTTGCTTGTCCCAAACAGCAATTGATTCTAAAACATGAAAATTTGGGGCATATTGACGAGAGTTGTATGGAGGGTCTAAATATAAAATATCTCCTGAAATAGAAGTAATAAGTTCGTTTGCATCTTGCTGAAAGGTTTTATTTTCTTTTTTATTGTCATAAATTTCAATTGGCAATAAGTTTATTTTCTTTAAGGCTACTGAACGCCATATCTTTAAATATGCACCGTAAGTGCCTGACATATTTGCTATATGGTCAGCTGCATTGATTAAAGAAGCAAGTAGGTAGTAGTACTCATTTTCTGTGATTAGTTCTTTGTCTTTCCATGATTGAATTTCTTCTCTAATAGCATCAATCATCATGCCGTTCTCGTCTGTAAAATACTGTCTTTTGGATTTGCCCGATGGACAGTAATTTTCAAATGCATAGCCCTTTTTACCCTCTAGATTATTTAAATAAGACAATACATCCTCTATTAGGTTTGAGTCGGTAAGAATTATTTCTTTAATACCATCAAAAATTGGTTGCTGATTTAATTCAATCATTGATTTCTGCATTACAAAAGAATATGTCATAAAATCATTTGAAATAATTTGATAAT
>CACOKA010000003.1 GCA_902627635.1 uncultured Candidatus Actinomarina sp. | reverse complement strand
TCGACAAAGATTTGTATCAATGGGAATTAATTTATTCATCTCCTGATAATCAAAATAATTTTTACAGAGGTTTAGGTGTTGTAAACATGGTTGAAGCTATAAAATATAATACAGTTTCTGAAGATGAACTCTCTGTTCCATTTCACATTCTTGAAGTTATGTGCGCTTTAAATTCCTATAACTTGGATAGTGGTTGGAAAAAAATAAGTCAACAATTTTGAGTTTCAAATTAGAGAATTTTAACTTTGAACATTAAAATTAACTCATGAAAGATAGGATTTAATGAGCAAAATACAAGAATTTTTAAAGAATCAAGAGAAGTCAGTGATGAGCACTGTTAAAGGTAAAACTATAATTGACTACTTCAATAATAATGCTGAGGAAGTACCTGAATATCCGGCATTGAATACGCCAATAAACTCTGAATACACTGGTTGGGATTCTTTATCATGGTCTGCTTATAGAGAAACTGTTCATAATTTAGCTTCTGGTCTTATTGATATTGGTCTTCAAGCAGAAGATAATGCGTTCATTGTTGCAAATAATGTAAAAGAACACTTTATTTGTGATCTTGGAATTATGCATGCTGGAGCTGTGCCTTCGACTATTTATAAACAACTAAAATCTGGACAAATTGAATATATTTCAAATCTTTTAGAAGCCAAAGTTGCCTTTGTTGGAGATGCTGAACTTTTCGAGGAAGTTAATAAAGCAAAAGAAAATTGTCCAGATATGAAATACATAGTAATGATTGAGGACTTTGAACAATATAAGGATTTAGATTATGTACTTAGCTATGAAGATTTAATTAACAAAGGAAAAGAAATAAACAATAATGATAAATCAGAATTAGAAAACAGGATAAATACTGTAAAATCAGATTCTCTGGCTTGCCTAATATTTACATCTGGTACAACAGGAAATCCAAAAGGAGTTATGTTGACTCATGAAAATGTCTTATTCACAATTCAGAGCTTAATAGAACAGTCAGTCAGCTTAGGTACAAATCCAAGAATAGTCTCATATTTGCCAATGGCCCATATTGCTGCAAGATTGACAGACCATTATCAATCAATTTTTAGAAAAGGACAGTTATTCCCAGTGCCTGTTCTTGAAGATATGGCTACTGCGTTACCAACAATTAAGCCAACGTTGTTCTTCGCAGTACCTAGAGTTTGGGAAAGATTTCAATCAGGATTAATTAATAAAATTAATGAGTCAGATAAAAAAGACCTAGCTTTAAAAGCAATTGATAATGGCTTAGAGAGAGTTGAGTATGAACAGAGAGGTGAAACCCCACCGCTTGGAGTAAGAATTAAAGACGCAATATTCAATAAACTTGTGTTTGAAAAATCATTTAAAGTTGGTCTTGGGTTAGATAATTCAGAAGTTTTTATTACTGCAGCTGCACCAATGAATCCAGATGTACAAAAATGGTTTCATGCAATTCATATTGATGTTGCAGAAGTATATGGAATGACTGAAGACACTGGTCCAGCTACTTTTTGTGTTCCTAATTTTGCAAATAGCTACTTTAATAGTTTATTAAAATCTAATAATCTACCTGTTCCAGATGTGATGAATCCAATTGGAAAGGTTGGCATGCCAATAATGGGTACTGAAATTAAAGTATTAGACGATGGTGAACTGTGCATTAGAGGAAAACATGTTGCAAAGGGATATTACAAAGCAGAAGAAGAAACAAAAGCTACATTTGATGAAGATGGATGGCTTCACACAGGTGATTTAGCTGAAATTGATGAAAATGGTTTTGCAAAAATAATTGGAAGAAAGAAAGAAATAATTATTACTTCCGGTGGAAAAAACATAGCACCTGTTGAGTTAGAAAATTTAATAAAAACTCATGATTTAATTGGTCAAATTTGCATGGTTGGTGATGGAAAGAAATTTTTAAGTGCATTAATTGTTCTAGATGGTGATGGTGGTGCTGAAAAATGGGCAAATGAAAACAATATTGAGTATGACATTGAAAGCATGTCTAAAAATGAAAAAGTTCTTGCTGAAATTCAAGCACATGTAGATAAATCAAATAGTAAAGTAGCAAACGTTCAACAAATCAAGAAGTTTACACTACTTTCTAATGAGTGGACTGACAGTAGTGGAGAATTAACGCCCTCTCTTAAACTGAAAAGACATGTTGTAACTGAAAGATATAAAGATGAAATCGAATCCATGTACGAGGAGGTCTAAAGATGGGTGATGTAAATTTTGAAAACAAAACAGTTGTCGTTACTGGTGCAGGAAATGGACTTGGAAAAGCATATGCACTCGAATTTGCAAATAGGGGTGCAAATGTAGTTGTAAACGATATTGGGGGTTCAGTTAATGGCGAAGGCTCAGAAAATGCACCTGCTGACATTGTTGTAAAAGAAATCATTGATAATGGAGGTAGTGCAGTTGCAAATTATGACTCAGTAGCAACAAAGAATGGGGGAGAATCCATAGTTCAGTCTGCTTTAAGTGAGTTTGGTGGGATCCATGCTGTTGTGAACAATGCAGGGATATTAAGAGATAAAAGTTTTGCAAAAATGGAAGAAGAAGATCTAAATGCAATTATTGATGTTCATTTAAAAGGTACATTCTTTGTTTGCCAACCTGCTTTTGTTCAGATGAAAGAACAAGGATATGGTAGATTTGTAAATGTCTCATCACCGTCTGGTCTTTTTGGTAATTTTGGTCAATTAAATTATGGAGCCGCAAAAATGGGAATCGTAGGACTAACAAATGTTCTTGCCATCGAAGGTGCAAAATATAACATAAAAGCAAATGTCATTGCTCCAAACGCAGCAACGAGGATGACAGAGTCATTGTTTGGTGAAGATATGGCAAATATGTTAACAGTGGATAATATAACTCCACTTGTAGTTTTTCTAGCATCTGAACAATGTGATATTACCCATGAAATTTTTTCAGCAGGTGGAGGAAGATTTTCAAGAGTAGGTATATCAACAGATGTAGGATATTTTAATCCCAAGGCAAGTGCAGAAGATATTCTTCAAAATATTGAAAAGATTAGAGATTTATCAAATTCAATATACCCTACTAGCCTTGCTGATGAACTACCATTATTTACTGAAGCAATGAAACAAGGAGAGTAATTTGTCAGATACAAAAACTGATATAAGTAATCCAGAAGTTTTAGTTCGTGAAAAACTTGATGAGCTTATTTCCTTTAGAAAAGATAATGATTCTAAAACAGATTTTTGGGCAAAACAATTTGATTTAGGCTTAGCTTGGGTTCATTTTCCAGAAGGAGCAGGAGGATTAAATGTAAATCCAAAATTCCAGCTCTTGGTAAATGAAACACTAAGAAAAGAGGGTATTTCAATTAATAACAGAATTGCAAATCTTCTTGGAATTGGAATGGGAGCTCCGACAATTGTGGAGTATGGTACAAAAGAGCAAATTGATAAATATTTGAAACCAATGTTTACTGCTGAAGAAATTTGGTGCCAATTATTCTCTGAACCTGGTTCTGGTTCAGATTTAGCAAGTCTATCTACCAAAGCTGTTGATGATGGAGATGGATATATTGTAAACGGACAAAAAGTATGGACTACTCTTGGACATCTTTCAAAATGGGGTTTACTTGTAACCAGAACAGATCCTGATGTTCCAAAACATAGAGGTTTAACTTTTTTCATAGTTGATATGGAATCAGAGGGAGTTGAAGTGAGGCCATTGAGACAAATTACTGGAGAAGCTGAATTTAATGAAGTATATTTCACAGACGTAAAAATTCCTAAAGAGAACGTTTTAGGCGAAGTTGGTGATGGCTGGAGAGTATCATTAGCTATTTTGATGAACGAAAGAGTTGCAATAGGTGGAAATGTAAGACAAAGAGGAAGTGGTGCACCAGGACACCTAGTTCAATTATGGAAAGATCGTAACCTAGATGATCCTGTAATCAAAGATAAATTGGTTGAATTATGGATCCAACAGGAAGCTGTACGCCTTACGAACTTGAGAGCTTCTGAATTAAGGGAAAAAGGTACACCTGGTCCAGAAGGATCTACTAGCAAGCTTCATGAAGCTGAAATAAATAAATCTTCTTATGAATTTGGTATGGAGATGTTAGGAAATGATGGCTTATTATTCCCTAGAGGATATGAATTATCACAGCCAGAATTAAATTTTGATAACGATTCTTATGGATTTACTGATACACAAAGTTTATTTTTGAGATCTCGAGCAAATTCTATTGAGGGAGGCACTTCTGAAATAATGAGAAATATTATTGCCGAGAGAGTGCTTGGTCTTCCTAGCGAACCAAAATTAGATAAAGATAAAGCTTGGAAAGACTTACCTAGATCTTAATCATTAATTACTAAACAGAATTTTCCTTTTGAAACTGAAATATCTATTTGTTTATTTCTTGAGATATTTCGAAGAGTTCTAGATTTTCCAAATTCAACATTTTCATTTTTTAAATTCCATTCTGCTCCAGAGATGCTTAAGTTTTTTAAATCTGAAAAAGGTAAAATACTAAAATTTTTATTAATACCAATTTCTATACTTTCTGAGTTTGGAAATAATATATTTTGCTCACCATGAATCCACAAAATATTTTCATCTGTATGCAAGTTAACTATTGTAAATAATGTGCCAAATAAATGATCAATATCTCCATATTCTCCTCCAATTACAGTTACATTTTTAATCTCCATATTCATCACATGGTTTAAAGCAATTTCAAAATCGGTATTATCTTTATATTCTTGATACTCTTTTATTTCGATATTATCTTTTATTACCCTTTCATATGTTTTTTCATCAATGGAATCTAGATCACCAATTACTAAATCAGGTTTTAAAAATAATTTATAGGCATGTTCTGCACCCGAATCAACTGCAACTACAAAATCAAACTCACCGATCTGGTCTCTTTCAGTCGTATTATTGCCACCGTTTATGATTAATGCATTTTTCATATTTTATTGAAGGTTATCATACTTTATTCAATAATTGGATTCGCTAAATTCAAAGCAAAAGTTAATGACTCTAATACTTTTTCTTTACTTTCACCTTGTGAAAAAACAAATCCTAAATATTTATCTCCAAAAGGAGGTTCTAATAGATGGGAGTTTTCTGATACAGTAATTTCAACTCCTGAAATATTAGGTATTTTCTCAAGATCATCTTTATTGATCGAAATAAATTTTCCGGACTTAGGAGTTGGAATCATTAATACTCCTACAAAACTACTAAGTAATTCAATACTTTTTAATTCATCATTTAAGAAAGCGTGAAGAGCTATTTCTTCAAGTGAGGTTTTAAATAAACCAAAACTTAAACACCTTGAACACAAGCCACCAATCATCCTTGGGTTAACCTCAATAATAAATATTTTTTCATCATGTATTTTAAATTCAACGTGCACTGGTCCATTTTCAAGACCTAATTCACTGCAAGCTTTACCAATTAGGTCAATAATATCCTTTTGAGTTTCCTCTGGTATTTCTGCAGGTGTAATGTAAATAGATTCTTCAAAGTATGGTTCTTTATAATTTATTGGCTTATCAAATATAACTATTTTTTTTAATACAGAATTTATTAAATTTCCTTCTAATGCATATTCTTTTCCATCTACAAATTTTTCGATAATTAAATTCTGATCTGAGCAGTCTTCCATTAGTTTTTCTATTTCAATTCTGTTTTCTTGAAGATTTTTAATTTTTATTACACTTTTACTTGCAGTTCCGTAAATTGGTTTCAATACTGAGGGTCCATTTTTATTTACAAACAGCTCAATGTCTTCGATATTCTTAACAACTTTGTTCTGAATCTTTATTTTCGATATTGAATTAAATATATTTCTTGATTTAAATTTATTCATAGCATTATTAATTGAAATACTATTATTTCCTTTAGCATTTAATAAATCTACAAGATAAGAAGAAAATTTTAATGCGCTATGATCAACGGGAAGTACGTGAGTAATATCCTTTAATTTTTGTTTTGTATCATCATCTATTTGCTTATCAAAACTGTGGATTATTACAGTGTCTGAAAATTGACCTGAAACTTGTTGGCTGTCAGTAATTACTAAAAAATCTATATCTAATTTTTCTGCTGATGTAACAAAATCATTAGATTTATAGCTATTTTCCGGTATTACAAGTAATAGTTTCTTCATATTTATTTACACATATCTTGAACTTACTAATATTAAGTATATGACTGACGAATTTAAATTCAATATTGGAGATACTGCTGTTGATAAAATTCTTGAATTAAGAGAACAAGAACCAGGCGACAAAGATTATGCACTTTTTTTGCAAATTGATGGAGTCCAAGGCAATCAATATACATATGATTTAAGCTTCTTAGACCTAGATCAAGCAAGGCCTGATGATAAAAGAATTGAATTTGGTGGTTTATCAGTAGTTATTGCAAGCAAGGATGTTGATAATTTTAATGGCGCAAGTCTAGACATGTCAGATGATCCAAGCGCACCTGGCTTAACAATGGATAATCCTAATACGCCAAGCCCAGCAATGTTTGGCAACCCTGAAGAAATGCCTGAGCTTACTGGGGAATTAGCAGAGAAAGTGCAGACAGTTTTAGAAAGCCAAATAAATCCTGCAATAGCTTCCCATGGTGGACAAGCAAGTCTTGTTGGCGTAGAGGGGCAAGATATATATTTAAGACTTGGTGGTGGTTGCCAGGGATGTGGCATGGCACAGGTAACCTTAACACAAGGTATTGAAAAAGCCCTAAGAGATGCAGTACCAGAAATAGGAAATATTATTGATGCGACAGATCATGCTTCAGGGTCAAATCCTTATTTCGAATCTTCAAAAAAATAATTAAAAGCTTATAACAGTTTTACCGATATTCTTACGAGAAAGAAAATTTTCCAATGCAAGAGGAGTTTCTTCTATTGTGTGAACATTGTTCGGTTTAATATCTAATTCACCTTTTTCAATAAAACTTAATAACTCACTAAAGTCTTCAGCAGTTTCTTCAGGTGACGTTGTAGTCCAACGACCCCACCATACACCAACTATTGAAACACCTTTAACTAAAGTTAAATTAAGTGGTATTTTAGGAATATTTCCATCAGTAAAACCAACTACAAGTAGCCTTCCATTCCATGCGGTAGCCCTCAAAGCTTGTTCTGTTATATTTCCACCTACAGGATCCATTACAACATCTACGCCTTTTCCATTGGTAAGATCTTTTACGGTTTCTTTCAAATCTATCTGGTCGTATCTAATAATTTCATCTGCTCCTAGTGACTTAACATATTCTGCTTTTTCATTACTACCTACAGCACATATAGTCTTTACTCCCATTATTTTTGCTAATTGAATTGTTGCCGTACCTATCCCTCCAGATGCCCCAAGAACCAAGAGTGTTTCACCCTCTTTAATATTTGCTCTTCTTTTGAGTGCGTAATAACAAGTTCCATAATTTATAGGCAAGCTTGCGCCGGCCATTGAGTCAACTTTTTCTGATACAGGTATTACTAAATTTTTATCTACACAAACATATTCAGAAAAACCTCCGATTGGTGGAAGAGCTATTACCTTTGTTCCATTTTCTATATCTACATCATCACCAGAATCTTCAATATATCCACAAACCTCATTACCGGGAGTAAAAGGAGGTTCCATAACAATTTGGTATTTACCTTGAACCATTAAAGCGTCAGGAAAATTTACACCAGCAGCTTGTACATCTATAAGTACCTCATTTTTATTTGGTTTTGGTTTTTCGATCTCTTTAATTTCAAGAAGATTAGGGTCACCTATTTTTGTACAAACAACAGCTTTCATTAATCTTCTCTATTTATTATTCCTGAAAGTTTTTTAGCAAAGTTTTTCTTCTCTTCAATATCAACTTTTCTTGAAATTTGTATTCTTTGAGCTTGTGGTGAACCAGCACCGTGCATTGATTCAGTTAAATATGCAACAGCATTCCTTCCTAGTGTCATATTTTCAATTAGTCTAAGCATGCTCACACGATCTTCAGTGTTTATGTCCTCTTTACCCTTTAGATATTTCAATAAATTTGGAGACATCTCACTTTCATTTATGTCTATACCTGAAGGCATCGAAGCAACTAGTCCTCCGGCTAAGTCTTGAGCTAGCCTTCCTATTTCATAAGTTTCCTTTGTAACATGCTGTTTGCATACATTTGCCAATAAATCATCATTTATGAAATTGCCACTTCTTGTTTTCTTACCTTGCAAAGATGAAGCAATACCTGTGGCATAAATTGTTTCATTCAATTTATTCATTTCAATCAGCTTTTCTTTGATATGTGACTTATCTTCAACTCCGTTATATTCTGCAATACTGGCTGCAGCCCCAATCATTACATCTCCAACACCAGATTTACATACGTAGGACCTTCGATGGTAGCATGTAAATCTTTCAACAAGCATTGCAGCAAAATCATATTCACCATTCATAAATATGAGCTCATTTGGAATAAATACATTATCAAAAATAACCATTGCTTCCTGACCAGCAAAATATTTATTTCCAACATCATATTCTCCTGGTTCCATACTTCTTGTATCACAAGATTGACGTCCATAAATATATGTAATACCTTCAGTTTCAATTGGCAATGCCCCTACGATCGCATAATCTTTATCATTTTCAGTTAGTCTTAATGTCGGCATAACCACCATCCAGTGTGAATTTATACAACCTGTCTGATGTGCTTTAGCTCCTGAAACATAAACACCATTATCATCTCTATTTACAACTCTTAGATATAGATCTTGATCTGCTTGTTGATGGGGAGGTTTTGATCTATCGCCTTTAACATCTGTCATAGCTCCACCAATAACTAGGTTTCCTTCGTGCATTTTTGTTAAGAAACTGATAAATTTTTTATGGTAATCTGTATCGTATTTTTCATCAATTTCATAAGTAACTGAATGAAGGGCATTAAATGCATCCATTCCAACGCACCTTTGAAAACAAGTACCGGTTAGTTGACCAAGTCTTCTTTGCATTTCATTTTGCATAAATAAATCTTCATTGCTATTCGCAATATGTAAGAATCTATTAATTGGTTCATTTGTATATGGTGAAATAGTTGTGGCTAATTCAGGATCTCTATCTGCTAGTGCATAAGTTTCTGCCATAGCTTCGATACTTGGTTTAATAATTGGGTGAGAGAGGGGATCTTTTACGAGTTCACCCATGAGATAGATAGTTAGATTTCTATTTTTAAGAGAATCAAGATAATCTCTTTTTGTATGAATTTTTTCCATACAACATTATAAATTGTAAGATTGTGATTTAAAATTTAGTTAGAAATTTATGACCTAAATAACCTCAAATAGACCAGCTGCACCCATACCACCACCGACACACATAGTCACAACCACGAATTTTGCGTTTCTTCTTTTACCTTCTATTAGTGCATGCATTGTCATTCTTGCACCAGTCATTCCATATGGGTGGCCAATTGATATTGAGCCACCATTAACGTTATATATACTGTTGTCTATACCAAGTTCATCTCTACAGTATAAAGTTTGAACAGCAAATGCTTCATTTAGCTCCCAAAGGTCTATATCTTCAATTTTTAAATTAAATTTATTTAATAAATCTGGAACTGCATATACAGGACCAATTCCCATTTCTTCAGGTGCTAGTGCTGAAACAGTCATACCTCTATAATATCCAAGTGGTTCCAAGCTTCTTTTTTCTGCTTCGCTTGCTTCCATTAAAACAACAGAAGCAGAACCATCAGATAATTGAGAAGCATTACCAGCTGTAATGAATTTTCCTTCTCCGTAAACTGGAGGTAGAGATGAAAGACCTTCTAAATTTGTCTCTGGTCTATTTCCCTCATCTTTTGTTAATTCAACATCTTCATCGGTAACTTCACCGGTTTCTTTATTTTTTACACTCTTTGTTGTATTTGTTGAAATAATTTCGTCATCAAACTTGTTACTTTCTTGAGCAGCTGCAGTTCTTTGTTGACTTTGTAATGAATATTCATCTTGATACTCTCTTGAGATATTATATTTTTCAGCAACAAAATCAGCAGTTTCTATCATCGGCATATAAGCATTGTCGGCAAGTCTTACGACATTTGGGTCTGGAGCAAATCGTAATTCAGCAGTTTGGACTAAAGATATAGATTCAACACCACCTGCTACAACAACATTCATATTATCTGTCATTATTTGTTTTGCACCAGTAGCAATTGCCATTAGGCCAGAAGAACATTGTCTATCAATAGTCATTCCTGGAACAGTAATTGGTAACCCTGCTGCAATTCCACTTAATCTTCCGATGTTTAATGCTTGTGAACCTTGTTGTTGAGCACAACCCATAATGACATCTTCTATTTCATTTGGATCAACTTTTGCTCTTTCGACAGCTTCTTTTATTGAATAAGAACCCAATGTAGGAGCATCTGTTTTGTTATAAGCCCCACGGTATGCTTTTCCAATAGGTGTTCTTGCTGCTGATACAATTACTGCTTCCCTCATATTTAGTCTTCTTTCTTCTATTCTGTAATTACAAATAAAGTTAAAGGTTCAACAATAGCTGCTGGTTTATCCTTACCTTCTATTTCAATTGTAGCAGTATGCTTTACCAACCATCTACCAGCTTTTTTATACTGAACATCTGACAAAACAAATCTTCCTCTTATTTTGCTATTTACTGGAACAGCTTCCATAAAACGAACCTTATCAAGCCCATAATTAATTGCCATTTGTATATTCTCTGGCATAACAGTGTTGTCTACAGATAAGTAAGTTATCATACTCAATGTCAAAAATCCGTGAGCTATTGTTGATCCCCATGGTGTACTTTTAGCCATTTCTTCATCAACATGTATAAATTGATGATCGTTTGTACCTTCTGCAAATTGATTTATCCTATCTTGATTTATTTCAAACCAGTCTGAAACACCAACCTCTTGACCAATATATTTTTCCATTTCTTCTGCAGGTACAATCATCATGTTATCTCCTCTAATAAATTTTTATTCGTAGCTTTATTTGCAAACTTTATTGTACTGTTCTTAAATGATTCTATTTCATTTTCATTTGTTTTTCCATATGATCCCATAGAATATCTTATGTAAACCCCCTCCATAATCATTGCATGTTTCCAATAAGACAACCTTGTATAAAATTCAATATCTTTTAAATCTAGATTTGAATTATTTAAATATAATTCAATAACATCCTTGCGTGAGGGAAATCCGTCTGAAAGGGTAGGCGAATAGATAAATGGTGAGTCTTTTTCCTTCTTTGTATTCCAAGATGCTATGACTGTCCCCATGTCTGCAAGGGGGTCTCCTAAAGTGCAAAGTTCCCAATCCAGTACGGCAGTTACTTCGTTATTGTTTACTCGTACATTGTCTAATCTGTAATCTCCATGAACTATTCCAACAGTTTGTTGGGAAGGTATGTTTTCAAGAAGTAAATTAGTGGCACTTTCTAATTCTTTTATCTCCCTAACTTTTTGAGATTGGAATTGTTTATTCCATCTGTTAATTTGTCGTACAACATAATCCTCATGTTTTCCCAAATCACTTAATTCTGAACTTAAAACATCAAAATTATGTATTTCTGTAAGAGCTTTTATAAATGATTCAGTAATTATTTTTTTTTGTATTTGGTCATAGCTATCTGCTACTTGGTAGTTAGCTATCGTCTCACCCTCAATAAATTCCATAATATAAAAATCATCTGAAGATAGCTCCATCTTGTCATATAGATACAATGGTTTTGGAACCCTTAAACCATTTTTATTTAGAACTTTTAGTATTTTGTACTCTCTACCCATATTGTGTGCAGATTCTAATTTGAGTCCGAATGGGGGTCTTCTTAATACAAATGAATTTGAATCATCAAAAATTTTGAATGTAATGTTAGATCTTCCTACTTTAAATTGTTCAAAATTAAAATCATCTGAAATATCTACAACTGTAGAAATATATTTTTTAAGTTTTTCATTAAAAAAGTCCATTTAAGAACATATTAATGAAAGTTTTTTGGTTCAGAAGTTTAAATTGATACAATAAGAATAATGGATTTTAATTTCTCTAAAGAGTCACTTGAATTACAAGATAAGCTAAAAACTTTTTTTTCTGATCATATTTATCCAAATGAGGAATTATATGAGAAAGCAATTATTGACTCAGGAGATCCACTACATATTCCCGAAATTTTGGAGGAGCTTAAATCAAAAGCTAAAAGTGAAAATTTGTGGAATTTATTTCTTCCTGATAATGAATATGGATACGGATTATCAAATGTTGATTATGCACCATTAGCTGAAATCACAGGTCATAATTGGTGGGCACCAGAAGTGTTTAATTGTTCTGCCCCAGATACAGGAAACATGGAAATCTTAAATGAATTTGGAACAGCAGAGCAAAAAAAACAATGGCTTGAACCGCTTCTCGAAGGCAAAATAAGATCATGCTTTGCAATGACAGAGCCAAATGTTGCCTCTTCAGACGCTACAAATATAGGAAGTTCAATTGTCAGTGATGGAGATAATTATGTAATAAATGGTCGAAAATGGTGGACTTCAAACGCAATAAATCCAAACGCAAAAATATGTATCTTTATGGGCGTAACAAATCCAGATAGTCCACCATATCAGAGGCAAAGTCAGGTATTAGTTCCTATGGATAGCGAAGGATTATCAATAATTAGACCAATGCAAGTATTCGGATATGACGATGGATATACAGGACATCCAGAGCTTTTATTTGAAAATGTTGTTGTTCCAAAATCTAACATCATTGGGGGAGAGGGAATGGGTTTTAAGATAGCACAAGCAAGGCTTGGACCTGGAAGAATACATCATTGCATGAGGGCTATAGGAATGGCAGAGAGAGCATTATCTCTGATGATTGATCGCTCACTTGAAAGAGAAACATTTGGTCAAAAATTAGCTGAACAGGGTGTTATTCAGGATTGGATTGCTCGGTCAAGAATAAAAATAGAAGAAGCAAGACTGCTTACTTTAAAAACTGCTTGGCTAATCGATACAGTTGGTAAAGAAGAGGCAAAAATAGAAATCTCATCTATAAAAGTATCTGTTGTTGAGGCTGCTTCTTATGTAATTGATAAAGCTATACAAACACATGGTGCAATGGGGTTATCTCAAGATACACCATTGGCAAGAATGTCTGCTGGAGCTCGAGTATTAAGAATTGCAGATGGGCCAGATGAAGTTCATTTAAGATCAATTGCAAGAAGAGAAATTAACAAACATAGATAATTATGGAAAAAGTTGCTGTTATTGGTGGTGGACAAATGGGAAGTCAGATTGCTGCTTTATCAGCAATGTCTGGTCATGAAACGAGTATCTTTGATAACAATAAAGAATATTTAGAAAGTAAATTAATTTTTACTAAAGACAATATTGAAAATTTAGTATCTAAAGACTTATTACAAAAAGAAAACTTAGATAATTACAATCAAAATCTCAAAGTTTATGATTCACTCGAAACAGTAGTAAATGATAAAACATTTGTAATAGAAGCAGTGGTTGAGAGGTTTGACGTAAAAAAAGATATTTTTGCCTCTATTTCAAACATACTTGATAAAGATGTAGTTCTTGCGACAAATAGTTCATTTATAGCTGCGTCAGAAATTGCACAACACTGTAAACATCCTGAAAGATTTATAAACATGCATTTCTTCTACCCACCATTAAGAATGGATCTTATTGAAATCTCATTTCCAGAATCTACTAATAAAGAAGTGGTTGATAGGACTAAAGAATTAAGTAATTTAATGGGAAGGACAGTCGTAACGTTAAAAAAAGAAACCCCAGGCTTTATTGTAAACAGGATGTTAGGTGCGTTAGTTGATGAGGCCTACGAACTATATGATGAGGGGATAGCCGACTTCAAAGATATAGACTTGGCTATTAAGAAAGGATTGAACCATCCATTAGGCCCATTTGAATTGACTGATTACTCAGGATTGGACATTAGTTACTATTCAAAACTTAAAATCTATAACGAGACAAAAAATCTAAAAGATAAACCCAAGAAATTTTTAGAAGAAAAAGTTAAAGACGGAAAATTGGGCGTAAAAACAGGAGAAGGTTTTTATAATTACGACAAACCTTCAAAATCTTGATCTTTAAGGTTGAAAAAGAATTCTCTTTTAGCTTTTATTTTTAAAATTATTCTTTCAGATTGAATTTCGAATGGATATGGTTTATTCCAATATTTGTGTGATAAATCATTAATATTTTTTAAAGCATCTTCCCCGGTAATTTCACCTACTACTTCACCTCTAATTTCAACAAATTTAAATTCATTGTCATGTTTCCAGATCATTACATTAACTCTTGGATCATCTTGAACATTTAAATATTTTCTTCGGTGGATTTCTGTGTTTATTAAGATATTTTCACCATCTGTGTCAACCCACATTACATGTGTCTGGGGGGCACCACTTTTAAAAAGTGTAGTTAAAGTTGCATAATTAGGCTCTTTTGCCATTGCAATCGTTTTTTTATCTAATCCCATATAATTATCATAGAATATTATGAAAGTTGTTTTGCAAAGAGTTAAATCTGCTTCTGTGAAAGTCGATAACGCTTTAGTTTCAAATATTGACTGTGGTTATTTACTTTTATGGTGTATCGAAAAAGGTGATACTTCAGAAGATATAGAAACTTTGACAAAGAAGATTATTAATTTAAGAATATTTTCTGATGAAAATGGAAAAATGAATAAATCAATAATTGATGCAGGGGGAGAGATACTTTTAGTAAGTCAATTCACATTAAGTGGAAATATTCAAAAAGGAAATAGGCCGTCATTTATAAATTCTCAAGATCCTGAGATCGCAAAAGAAATGATCGATGATGTTGCTCAGATTTTTTCTGATAGTTGTACAGTAAAGCAGGGTATTTTTGGTGCTTTAATGGAAGTTTCACTTGTTAACGATGGCCCCTTAACAATGTTTATTGAATCAAGGGATGGAAAAATACAGAGTTAAGCAGATTGTAACTTTATGTTTTTCTTTCCTTCAGCTTCGCTAAGTTTTTTATCTAAGTAATATTCTTCACCAGCCCAAAGATGTAATCCAAGACCAACTTTCATAGCACATCTTTTGAAGGCATCTGATTCAGCATGTTTAGCATTCATACCATCACTTCCTTGATCGTGTTCAACATCTCCAATAGATGTTATGGTTACTGATTTACCATCAATTTGTGTTGTCAGTTTGCCAAAGCAACCAACTACTTTTCCATTATTTTCTTGTCTGATTAATTGAACAACCTCCCAATTGAAAGGCCCACATACTTCTAGAAGTCTTTGAGTAATGACAGAATGTGGAATATAGTTTCCAAATTTTCCTTTTGGAGCGGGTTTTATCCACTCATCTGGAAATTGTCTTGATAGTTCGTATAATTGATTCATTATTTCCTTTCTTTATGACCTAGCTCTTTTGCCCATTTTGGGGCGGTGCTGTTATTTGTATTTATACTCTTCAAGTCAGCTTTTTCTTTCCATTCTTTATACAAAAAAGTGTCACGAATCATTTCAGGATTAATATTTTTAGAATTTGAAAAAGCATCAAGTCCCTTTAATTTTGGAACAAAGGTTTGTCCAAGTATTGCAAGTAATGATTCAACTAGCTCTTCATTGTTATCTGATTTTTCAATAATCCACTCAATAAATTTTCTTAAATTTTGAACTTTCCAATTGTAAGATTTGTTAAATACAAATACTTCATCTCCAAGCCTTACAGGTCCATTTTCTTCAACGTTTTTTGCAATATTTTGATCATTAAAAGACTTAATATTTGTAGTTGCTTTTTTTACGGTTGAGCTAGTATTTCTGGCTATCCAAAGGAACTCAATATCGTTTGTTTTGGAAAGTTCTTCTCCATATTCAGTAACAGTAATATCAAAGTCATCACCATCCTGATATGTTATCTCTTTTGTTAAAGACAATATTTCATCTAAATTATTACTCATATTTACTCCTAAACTAAGCGGCTTTTCTATAATCTTCATGACATTTACAGCTGTCATTATGTTGGTAGCAAACAATCACTGCTTCCAATCCGCATGATTTAAGAATATCTTCAATTTTGTTATTTTTCATAAAAGAAATAATAGAAAACGGATATGACAAAAAATGTAAAAAAACATACAACAAGTTGTTTTTTAGAATAATATAGCCATGTAATGAGTAATTCAGACCTTTTCGAGTCAGGCATGTATAGAGAGGTCATCAAGCAATATGATGAAGTAACTGAATTCATTAATCTTGATTCAAATATTAAAGAAAGATTGAAACTCCCTCAAAGAGCACTTACAGTGACATTTCCATTCAGAAGAGATGAGTATGATGAGGTAGAAACTGTAATTGGATATCGAGTACAACATGTTTTATCAATGGGACCAACTAAAGGTGGTATTAGATATGCTTCAAATGTAAATTTAGGAGAGGTTACAGCACTGGCAATTTTGATGTCATGGAAGTCAGCAATAGTAGGTTTACCTTATGGTGGAGCAAAGGGTGGTGTTGCAATTGATCCAAACCCCCTTTCAAAACAAGAGAAACAAAGAGTAACAAGAAGATACACGGCTGAATTATTACCATTGATTGGTGTTGATAAGGATATTCCAGGTCCAGACCTTGGAACAGATGAACAGACTATGGCATGGATCATGGATACCTACAGTAATTTCGTTGGGTCACCACAACCAGGAATTGTAACTGGAAAACCAGCTTCACTTGGTGGTTCTATCACAAGAAGAGAAGCAACCGGAAGAGGTGTTATAGCCATTGCAAACGCAGCTTTAAATAAATTAAATTTACAATATGAAAACTCAACAATTGTTATCCAAGGATTTGGAAATGTTGGGCGGTATGCAGCTCTTGACTCATACGAAAGAGGAGCAAAAGTGATTGCTGTAAATGATCTAGGCGGTGCTATTTATAATAAGGATGGAATTAATATTCCTGAACTTTTTAAACACACAGCTAAAAATAAAACTGTAAAGGATTTTGATGGTGCCGACAATTTTGACGATGAAATTTTGGAAATTGATTGTGATATTTTGATTCCTGCCGCTGTTGGCGGTGTTATAACATCAAATAACGCAGAAAATATTAAAGCAAAAATTATTGCTGAGGGCGCAAATTCTCCAACAACTCTTAGTGCAGATAAAATACTTAGGGAAAATGGAGTTTTACTAATACCTGATATTCTTGCTAATGCAGGCGGCGTTACTGCTAGTTATTTTGAATGGGTTCAAAATACACAAAACTATTTATGGAAAGAAAAAGAACTACATGAACGATTGATCGATGTTCTAACCTCAGCCTTTGAAGAGGTATGGATTATTTCTGAAAAAAATAAAGTTGACTTAAGAACAGCTGCTTTAATAAAAGGAATTAAAAAAGTGGCTGCTGCAAAATTAACTAGAGGATTATTTCCGTAGATTTATCTTTAAACTGGTTGAGAATGACAATTCTTACAAGTCTCTGAGCCAACAATAAACTCTGATTTGTTTAAGATTAAGAAGCATTGATCACAAGTTTTTTCATCTGAACTTTTAGGCTTATATTTTGGTTCTCGTAGTGGATCCTTGTAAAAACTACCTGAACAAAAGATAGAGTGATTTTGTTCTGATCCACACGTACATTTTTGTATCATAATTAATCAAATATCAGTTTGCTTTTCAATTGCTGATATTGAATATTATCATCTTTTAGCCTTTTAAGTATTTCTTCTATATATTTTGTAATATCCTCATCACTAATCGCTAATATTTCGTCTCTCAATTCATTATTTGATAGAATCAACGCTGTAAAAGACCTTGTATCTTCCTTTGTAAATTTACTTGATATAGAAATTATTTTTTCCTCTAATTTATGTTTTGTCTCACTATCTAGTTTTTTTATACTTGATTCAAAGTTTTTTAGTGTATATTGGTAGTTTTCATAAAGCTCATAGTCAACTGCATTGTCCCAGTAATTTTTTATCATTTTCATTTCATTTAAATCAAATCTTTGGGTTCTATTTGGTAAATTTGGATCTACTTGACTGATTTGATTAAGGCACCAATCTTTAAATAATTCTCTTGAATGAGTGTTGTATGGAGAGAAGTCTCCACTATTTGAAAATGTTTTTGAACTTTTAATATCGATATTAGGTAAATCTAATGGTTCAATTACTTTTACTATTTCTTCATTATCTTCTTCAATATTAAAAAAATTGTAATGAATCAATCTATAAACAATTGATATAGACCTTGATAATGATATCGGTTTTGTAAGTACGAATTTTCTCTCATCTATATTCAAAGGACTTAGTAAAGCATCAATTAGTCCAAAAATTTTACTTTCATCATTGGTAACTTTGCTATTCCAATATTTTTCCCAGACTTCTCTGCTACTACTCATTTTTTTCCTCAATTGGATAATTAGCTACAAAAAGGTTTGATTTAGCTCTAGTAATAGCTGTATATATCCAGCTAGGAGGCAAGTGCCCCATATCATCATTAAAACCTGAAAAATCAATAATAATATTTTTCCAACCACCACCTTGCGCTTTATGTCCAGTTATTGCATACCCATATCTTGTTAGAACTGGATTGTAAAGTTTATTAAAGTAAACTCTTTTTGAATCAATCTTACTGATATAATCTTTAATTTTGTAAAGCATGCCTTTATCTTTTTTATCAAAATATTCATATTCTTGTTTGGTTAAAATATAACTGTTTATTAAGTGGTCAATTGATATTTCAATAGTCTGAGGATTACCAGCTCTTTCTCCACTATCGGATATTGTATCAACTGTTAGTTGCTGCGTAATGAAAGGAATGTTGTCAAAGATACGGTTGCCTTTTTTTAAAATTGTCTCTGAAACACTACCTAATTCTAAAACTTCAAGAAATTGACCATTAAACATTGGAAAATCAAAAATCCCTGAAGAGTTTGCAAATATTTGAAGAATATCTCCTTTCTGTGGTTCTAAATTATCTTTTGGTATTTGATAAGGAGTAAAAAATTTTGATTTTCCTGTACTTAATTTTTCTTTAATCAAAAAATTGTAATAATCTGCTTTTTTATTGGTTGCGGTAATAATTTTGACATCATGTTTATTTTCGAAATATAAATCGAAAAATATATCTACTACTTCTGAATTTTCAATTATTTGAACATCTTTTTCAATTTTTTCGATCGAAGGAATCGCTCTAATAATCTCGTTATCAAAACTTATAAAATTTTCAGCAAGTTTTGGAATGTTAGATTCACTTGTTTGCCTATGCATTGTTTTAAGAGAATAACTTTTACCTGACAGTCCATATCTATTTGTTAAGTATTCTTCATTTAGTGCTGGACAATAATCGTGCTTTAATGGAGGCAGTTGATTTTTATCACCTACAAATATAAAAAGAATATTTTTACAATTTATATGTCTAAAAGTCGACCACATTATTTCATCAAGTTTGAAATCTAGTTCAGGTTCTTTTTCATCAAAAATAATTGCACTATTTGAAATCATTGATGATTCATCTATAAAAAAAATAAAATTATCGTATGGATTTAATTCTTTTTCGTATGTGTCTTTATTGTTTAAACGATATAACCACGAATCTATAGTTTTTGCATTTTCTAAACCTCTTGATCTAAGCACAGATGCTGCTCTTCCAGTAAAAGCTAGACATTGATGGCCAAAATTATTAATTTTTAAATATTCTACACATTTTTTGATAAGTTCAGTTTTACCTGTTCCGGCTGAACCAGTAAGTATCAAAAAATCAACATCGAAGTTTTCAGTATGGTCTTTGAACTTCTGGAGAAAGAAAGACTGTGATTCATCTAATTTCATTATTATTTAGTATATAGTTAGAAAATAAAGTATTTATGGAAAAAAGCAATCTCAAAAAAATTAGTCCTCTTTCACATTCAAAAGTATCATCATTTTCAAATTGTGAAAGAAAATTTTCATTTAATTATTTGGAAAGTATAAGTGAACCCTCAAGCATTCATGCAGCAGTTGGTACGTTTGTTCATTCTGTAATAGAAAATTACTATAAGAATCCTGATAATAAAAATCCATATTTTAACTGGGAAAAAACCTTTAATTATCTTCAAGATTCATACGAAGAGCTCTGGGTCAAACAAGAGAAATACTTGACATCGTTATATGTAAATCAAATGAGCAAAGTCAACAATGAGTTTGAAAACCTTGAGGAATGGATAAATGAATTGATAAAAAACTACATTGAGTTAGAAGACTGGATTCAAAACAAAAGTAATTTTGAATTTCTCAAGTTTTCTAAAGATTTGTCAACAATCGGTGAATTAAAAATTGAAAATGAATTATTTTTAAAAAAAGAATTTACTTCAAGTCAAGATACTTTTGTTTTAAGGGGCTATGTCGATAGATTGCAAAAAACATATAATGACAAACATATAATTATAGATATAAAAACAGGTAAACCTCCCTCAAAATTAGATAAGGAAAAATCAGATCAGATAAAATCTTATGCTTTACTTTACGGTGAAGACAATATTGAAAGTGGATTTATTTACTTTCTTGGAAATAAAAATATAAATCCTGAAAAAAGAATTTTTGAAGTACCGATTAGGGATATTGATAAAAATGAAAAATACTATGTTAACTCTTATGAAAAAATGTCAAAAAAAACCGTTTCTGATATTAATAACTTTACAAATAAGAAATTAGTTGATGTTTGGCAACCAAAAATTAATCACTTGTGTAATTGGTGTTGGTATAAGCACAGTTGTTCTATATGGATTGATCAATATACAAAAATTGACACAAGTATTTTAGAGTCAAAACTTACAAAATTAAGACATTTGGGAGGTCTTAGTAAAGTTGACGACAACATACAGAAGTCTGTAAAAAATATCTTCTACAAAATAAATGATTTAGATTTAGCGTTTCAAAAAAATTTTGAAGATTTAAAATCTAAAGATTTAAAGAACCTGCATAGAATCTTAAAATCAATACAATCTCAAAAAATCGAAAATTCTGAAGTATTAAAGGCCTCCAACAAAACAAAAAAGTTACTTCAAGAACTTGCAAACTTGGATAATCTTAAAAAAAATGATGATATATTGAATACCTTTTTAGTTCCAAATCAAAAAACTCTTGTTAAATTAAGCAGTGAAATTTCCGAAACCGATCACTGGAAAATAATCAGTGATATTTTGAATAATTTACAAGATGATACATTTACATCTTTACTTTTAGATTATGAAAATGATTTTAAATTACAAATAGATGACATTCGTAGACACTGGATAATTTGGAATGATTTCAATGAAGTTGATAATTTTAATGAGTCCGATTACATTGCTGATTTAGAAAAATTAATTGAATTTAAGTTATTCAGAAAAGATAAATTAAGTTACCTTGGCAAAAAAAGCTTTATGGAATTTCTCACTTTATCGTTAGATAAATTAAAAACTCTTGAAACAATGAACTATGATGATTTAACTAACTCAAACAAAAATTTCAAACCTCACTTTGAAGATATGATTAGTTTATGTTCAAAAGTAATATTACAAATTAAAGAATTGATGGATACGTATAGCATTATTGAGTCAAATTTAGAAAAATTATCTAATGTCGATTATTCTTAAAATATTTTTATTGTTTTGAAAATATTCAATTAACCTTAATTTGTGTCATTATTTCTTAAAGTACTACAAATTATTGGAATTATTTCCTTTGTTCTATATTTCTTAGTTGCAATTTTATATAATTCAGCAAGTTGGTACAACCATATATTTGGTGGTTAAACCTAGTTGTTATTTTTGTTATATCCCATATCAGTTAGAGTAATCTAATGACCGATTCAAAAATAAACGTTGCAATTTTAGGAGTAGGAAACTGTGCTAGCTCTTTTGTACAGGGACTTGAATATTATAAAAGTGAACAAGAAGAAAATGGTTTAATTTCAGATGTAATTGGCGGCTATCGTGTTTCTGATATTGAAGTTGTTTGTGCATTTGATATTAATAAATCAAAAGTGGGAAAAGACTTGTCGGAAGCAATATTTCAAGAACCAAACAATACTGTAAAATTCGCCGAAGTACCTAATTTAGGTGTAAAAGTAAAACCAGGAAAAGTTCTTGACGGTATAGGTAAATTTGTAGAAGACATTATTGACCCTACTGAAGATTCGGAAACTATCATTAATGATTTAAAAGAATCTGGTGCAGAAATATTAATAAATTTACTTCCAGTTGGATCTGATGAGGCGGTTAAATTTTATGCTGATTGTTCGATTGCTGCAAATGTTGGGTTCATAAATTGCATACCTGTTTTTATTGCCCGAGATGATGAATGGTATAAAAAGTTTAAAGACAATAATGTCCCTCTTATTGGAGACGACATTAAAAGTCAAGTTGGTGCAACAATTGTTCATAGAGTTCTAGCTCAATTGTTTTCTGATAGGGGGGTTAATTTAAAAAGATCTTATCAATTGAATGTTGGTGGAAATATGGATTTTCTTAATATGCTTGAAGAGGATCGTCTTGAAACAAAAAGAACAAGTAAAACGTCTTCAGTTACATCTGTTGCAAACAAAGGTAGAGGAATGGATCCAAAAAATGTTAGAATCGGTCCATCAGATTATGTCGAATGGCTTGAAGATAGAAAAAAAGCATTTATTCGCTTAGAGGGTGAATCATTTGGTGGAGTACCTCTTAATATAGAAGTTCAATTAGAAGTATGGGATTCACCAAACAGTGCAGGTGTTGTAATTGATGCTGTTAGATATATGAAATTTTTTAAAGATAGAGATGATTTAGAATCTCTTGATTTAGTATCAGCTTGGTTAATGAAGGCTCCTGCTAAAGCTGCAAAAGATTCTGATACTTTAAAAAAGTTACATGAACTTACACATCAAGAAGATTAAATTTTCTCCAAAGCATTATTAAACATTTCCATTGCCTCTCTTACTTGATTTAATGGTGCAGTTAAAGGACCCATAAACCTTATCACGTTTCCCTCTTTTCCACAGTTCACAAGAAGCAATCCATTCTTTTTTGAATTACTTATGATTTTCGTCGCCAATTCTTTAGATGCTGTTTTATTTTCTTTATTTTCGACAATTTCTACACCCTTCATTATTCCATAACCCCTAACATCTCCAATAAACTCAAAATTTTCTTTCATGGTTTCAAGTGATTTCTCCATAATTAATTCTTGCTTGTGTACTTTTTGTAGGAGATTGTCTTTATCAAAAACATCCAGTACTCCAAGAGCAGCAGCGCATGAAATTGGTGAAGCGCCAAATGTACTACCAATTCCTGCATCATGAACAGAGTCCATAATTTTAGATTTACCAACAACAGCTGCAAGAGGAAAGCCCCCACCAATACCTTTAGCTAAAGTAACCATGTCAGGCTCAACATTTACTTTTGTTGCACCAAACATTTCACCAGTTCTTCCAAATCCTGTTTGAACTTCATCAAAAATTAACAAAATGTTATGTTTTTTGGTTATCTCTCTGAGTTTTTTAAGAAATCCATTGGATGCAGGTATGTATCCTCCTTCACCTAATTGAATTTCAACGACTATTGCAGCAATATCATTAGGGTCAATTTTTTTGGAAATTAAGTTTTGAAGTTGTTTTATAACTTTATCATCAGATATACCTCTGTAATCATAAGGAAAATCAATATGGGTTATAAATTTTGGAAAAGGTCCAAATCCTACTTTATATGGTTTTTCTTTGCCAGTTAAACCCATAGCCAAGTAAGTTCTTCCATGAAACCCCCCTTTGAATGCAATTATTTTTTCTCTGCCGGTTGCATACCTTGCTATTTTTATAGCATTTTCTACTGCTTCAGCTCCACTATTTACAAGGAAGGTTTTCGTTTTTTGATTTATTGGATATCTTTTATTTATTTGGTCACAAAGCTCAACAGCATTTTCATGTGGTGCAAATGCAAAGCATGAATGTGAGTAGTCATTCAATTGTTTTTTAACTCTTCTCACAACTCTTGGGTTTAAATGTCCGGTATTAAGGACGGCATATCCACCTACAAAATCTAAGTAACGTTTATTATTTTTATCCCAAATTTCTGCATTTTTACCTTTAGCTATAAAAGAATCCATTGTTGGATACCATGCTGAAGGAACATTTTTTTTAATTGAACTCATACTTTGCGCAGACATAGATTTTACTGTAACTGAAATACCATAAATACTCAATTTAATAGCTATTAAAATGATTTAATGGAAACAAGTACCTTAAACTTTATAGGAATGGTCAGTGCTACAATTTGTGGTATTAGTGGGTTTATCATGCTAATAATGAATTTCATGAAAAACTATCAAAGTAAAAAAATTGGAAATATTTTGATATTTATATCAGTAATTTCATTGATAATTCAATCGTTACTTGTTTCGTATACTTATACATTGAATGAAAATATTGGGTCTTTTTATTTGTTTTATGCTGTAGTTGTACTATTTACACTTACATTTTTGTACGTTTATAGATTTCAAATGAATGAAAAATATTATCTTTATTGGGGTATTGCTCTACTTTATCTCATGGGTCTTGAAATAAGAACAATAAATACTATTGGAGAATATCTTAACTAATGATTGCTAAAATTCTTTCTGATAATTTAACTTATGCTCAAGTTAATTCAAATAATCCAAGCATTTGTTTTCTTCATGGTTGGGGCGGAGAAAGTAATGACTGGAAAAATATTTCAAAAGAATTTGATTGCATTGCTATTGATATTCCGGGATTTGGAAAATCGGTGCCATTTGAGCAAAGCGGATCACCTGAGTTTTATGCAGAATATTTAGTAGAGTTAATTCCAGATTCTGTAGAGGTAATTGTCGGTCACTCTTTTGGTGGTACGATTGCTGTACATTTATCTCAGTTAAAAAAATATAAAAAAATAGTTGTAATTGGATCACCACTTATAAGGTCGCCTATTCAACCAAGCCCTTTTTCTTTGTTTAAATTATTTAAATTTTTGAACAATTTAAATATTATTAGTGATCAAAGAATGGAAAAGATTAAAAAAAATTATGGCTCTGACGATTATAAAAACGCCAATAAGGATTTGAGAGATACACTAGTTAAGGCTGTGAATCATAATATGTCTGAAATTCTTCCAAAGATAAATACAAATGTACAACTTGTTTATGGAGAGCATGACTTGATTGCTCCACTTGAAAATGGAAAAATTGCTGATAGTCTGATTCCTGATTCTAAATTAACTGTGTTGCATAAAGAAAATCATTTTTGTTTGAATACCTCAAAAGATCAAATTATTGAGATAATAAAAAGATGAATTTAATCTCTTTAGCTACATTAGTGATAATTACTATTGGAACATGTTTTAATGCAATTAGGTGGCAAAGAATTGCTCAAAGAGAACATTACATTCCAGGTTACATTACCAAATTTTACTTTAGATGGGTCAGATCAAGAGGATTAAATAGGTTCATATTATTTATTACATTAGTTCTTTGTATCATCTCTCTTTTCTTTCCTTATATTCCAATAATTATTTCAGTTATCAATATTTACACACCCGTTGGATTGTCATTAAAGTCAAGAACAAGCAAAGTTGAGAAAACCGAACGTCTTAATCGAGTAACTTATTGTTATTACATCCTTGTCGTTTTAGTGTCAATTTTTTCCTACACCTTAGGGTATGGCTACTTCCTTGCTTTAGCTGCAAATATGTTTTCTTTTTTTATTTTTGATCAAGCACTTAGGCTTTTGTTCAATTATGAAAAAAATAAATCTAGATCGTTTGTTAATGAGGCCTCAAAAAAGTTGAACTCGAAGACAATACCTGTAATAGGAATAACAGGTTCATACTCAAAAACAACAACAAAAAATGTACTTGGAAAGATATTGGATGAATCAAATAATGTTTTTGTTACTCCAGAAAGTTACAATAATCGGTTAGGGATAGCAAAATCAATCAATGAAGGATTTAATGACGATCACGAATTAGCAATTATCGAAATGGGAACATATTCAAATGGGGAAATACGTGAAATTTGTTCATGGGTTAGGCCACATGTTGCTGTTATAACTGGAATTGCCCCAGTTCATTTAGAGAGAATGAAATCTTTAGAAAATATTCTTGATGCTAAGTCTGAAATTGTAGAACTTGCCGGTTCGGTAGTAATTAATGGTGATGACGAAATGCTCCTAAATGAAGCAAGGCTATGGACAAATCAAAAAAATGTTTATGATTGTTCTATTACTACGAGAGAAGCAACAGTTTGTGTTGAATATGAAAACGGTAAGCATGATATCTACGTTGCTAATAATTTATTAGGTTCTATCAATGGTCCTAAACTTCTACAACTTTCAATATCTCTTTCTATAGGAGTTATGCTTGCATTAGATTTGGATGTTAGAAAGTACCTTAACAAAACAGACTCTCTTGATAAGTCAAAACATCGTCAAAATATTTTTAATAGTGACTTAGGACACACTATTATTGATAATTCCTTTAACTCTAATCCCATGGGAATTCAATACAGTTTAGAGACTCTTCAGGAGCTTGGAAATGAAGAATCTATACGTTATCTTGTCACCCCTGGAATGGTCGAACTTGGTAGTGATCAATATGCAATAAATTATGCTTTTGCATTAGAGGCAAGTCAAATAATTGATAAAGCACTCATTATTGGTAAGACAAATAAAAATTCTTTAAAAGCGGGATTTCAAGAGAATGATATTGATTACGAAATTTTTTCAAACAGGGATGAAGCTGTAAACTATCTTAATTCTATTATAAAATCAGAAGATATTGTTTTATATGAGAATGATTTACCAGACCACTATCCTTAAATAAAATGAGTAAAACAATTGGTGTCATATTTGGTGGACCTTCCCCCGAACACGATATTTCTATTCTTACTGGATTACAAAGTGTCCGAATTTTATCAAAAAAGTATGAGGTTGTAGCTTTATATTGGTCGAAAGATAATAAATGGTATTTAGTTAATAATGAATATGAATCTGTAGATTTTTTAAATAATAAAAAAATATATAAAAACAAACTTGAGATGAAATTTAACGAAGATCCAGGATTTTATCAAAAAAGAAAAAAATTAGATTTTGATGTGATAGTCAATGCTTGTCATGGTGGACCTGGAGAGGATGGCTCATTACAGTCATTACTAAATATATTTGGTATAAAATATACTGGTCCAGACCAAGTTTCTGCCCAAATTTGTATGGATAAATATGCCTTTTACACTCTAATGAAAGAAAATGACCTACCAGTGATCGAAAAACAATTAATAAATACTGATGAAATAAATATCGAAGAAAATTTTGTATTAAAACCACGTTTTGGTGGTTCTTCTATTGGAGTTGAGATAATAAATGATGTAATAACAGCACAGAAACTAATAAAAAATTCAGATTTATATTCACAAGGGGCTGTGATTGAAAAGTATTTAGAAAATTCAACAGATTTACTCATTGGTGTTAGAAACTTTCCAGATTTTGATATATCTGAGATAGAAAAACCACTTAAAAATGAAACACTATTTTCGTACAATGACAAATATTTGGAAAATGGGGGACTAGAGGGTTCAAAAAGAGAATTACCGGCGAAACTTAGTGAACAAATAGAAAAAAAATTGATAGACATGGTTCAAAAAATAAATCATATAATTCCGACACGTGGAATATACAGATATGATTTTTTACTTCATGAGAATAAATTATATGTAAATGAAATTAACACAATTCCTGGAAGCCATGCTCTTTACTTGTGGAAAAATCTTAATAGTTCAAAATTTGAACTTTTAGATTCTATGATTGATGAGGCATTGTCCAATCAATTCAATAACTGGTCACTTACTGGATCCGATGGAATTGCATTGAAAAGTGCAAAAGACATTGCATCAAAGCTTGGATAAATTATGTATGGAATTTATTGGGATTGTGATGGAACAATTATGGACACAGAAAAATCATATGCTTATGCATGGAAGGATTTTTTATCTTCGAAAGGATTAGAGCTACCAATTGAAGAGTTTGATCAATTTGTTGGGATTGATGACAGAATCGTACATGCTGAATTTTCCAAGATCGTTAAATTAGACAATTTCGAATCAACCATGGATGAGCTTCATAAAATAATGAGAGTAGAGTTTTCTGAAAAGATACTCTTTAAAGATTCCTTAGATTGTTTAAAAGATTTTCATGGAAATATTCCACAAGCTTGTGTTTCAGCATCTCCAAAAGAGGTTCTTAATTTTAAATTACAAGATGCAAAAATAATTAGCTATTTTGATTTTGTTATTGGTGGAAATGAAGTGCAGAAAAATAAACCTAATCCTGATATATATTTAAAAGCAATTGAACAGCTAGGTACATCTAAAAATATTATTATTGAAGATAGTCCAACTGGCATCTTGTCTGGAAAAGAATCTAATAATTTTGTCATTGCTGTGAATAGAGGTATATTTAGCCCTGAACATCTTTCAAATGCAGATTTAATTGTCGATAATTTAAACCCTACAGAAATTAAATCCTTATTAGAAAAGCTTTAATCTTTGACTTTTTTTAAAATAAATTACAAAATCGACTTAGGCGCAAATTGTGACTAAGTTACTTTGAGTAACATAACTGGAATTTTTCTACTTGTTCTACCTTGGTATTGATCATATATGCCATTATTCATATAGTCCATTTTTTTCCACCACTCAATTCTCTCAAGTTCAAAGATTTCTGTAGCGGTAACATCAAATCTCTCTCTACCTATTTGGATTGTTGCATCTGGATTGTTTTTAAGATTGTGATACCATCCTGGATTCTTTGGATTACCACCTTTAGAAGCTACTACACAAATGTTATCTTTCTCTCTAAGGTACACAAGAACGTTTTTTCGTAATTTTCCAGTCTTCCCACCAACACTTTCAAGAATTAAACATGGTCTATCAGATATTGTTTTTCCAAATCGACCTTTGGAATAGATGTATATGTAATTGTGTAAAAAAAGTATAAAAAATATTATTTTTCTTCTCATAACGCCATTTTTGTTTTTTTTCTCCATGCAGAGAAACTTCGAGGATAAAAATTTATTGGAGCAATCAATCTTTTTGCTGGGAACTCTACAGTTGGTTTTGCATTTTTAGTAATCTTCTTATATTTTGGTACGGGAGCAAAAGTGGACGCATACTTTTTTTTCATTAATACATTTTCTGGGTTGTCTAAATATACTGTCAGCTCTCGCTTCTCATTTATCTCTTTTAGAGTATCTAATAAAAAGTTAATTCTTTTAGTAGATAAATTTAGATTTTTTAATAGGCCCTTGTCGAATATAAATATGACTGGAAGTTCTGAAAAGTGACTAAGTGCTGGATCCTCATCTCCTAGTGATTCTCCGTTGATCCAAACATAATGTGGTTTTTCATTTGAAGTTAATATTGTTTGTGGCCCGAAGTTGTTTTCTATATTTAAATCTATTTCTATATCTTTGTTTGATATGCTCATAACCTTTGGCCAGTCTTCAATTGGACATTCATTTTGTAATTGGCATTCGTTACATATTTTTGGTGCTCTTTTTTTTACTTGGAATTTTGAAAATCCATAAATTTTGCCCGTTTGTGATCCCATTACCCAATGCCAGCCAAGTCTATTAGCAAATCTGGAACCATCTACAAGGTGTTTATACATATAATCCTCTGATTCTTGCCACTGGTTACTTGTTCTGAACATTTGATGAGATGAATACCACATTCTTGTTTGATTAACCATGTAACCTGTTGATTCAAGCTCATTCTCTATTGTAGAAATACAATTCATTTTCTGATTCTGAACTATTTCACCAGGATCATTTTTAATGTAAAAATTTAAAAATTCTTTATTTTTTCTTCCAATTATTGCGTATAAATGTCTCGAAAATTCCTGCCATAAAAGTTCATCTCTGAATTTATTTCTATCTTGATAATCAAAGTTCTCAACATAATCCCAAACTTCTTTTAAACCTAATAGTCCATGTCTTATGTATGGAGATAAATAAGAGGAACCTCTTTTTTCGCTTGGGTATACATTATTTCGTTTCTTTGCATAACCATTTATATCCAGGTTGTTTAAAGCATGATCAGCATATGATTGACCACCTTTAAAAATAGATTCTTGATATTCGTCACAAGTTAAGTTTTCAAAGAAGTTATCAATTATTTCTTTGTTGCTATATTTTAAATTTATTTCAGGCATTTAAATTTAGTAGCCACCTTGGCCAATTTTGACATTTGAAATAGTTTTTATATCTTCCTCTTCGACAATATCAAAGTTAATTCTTTGACCTTGTCTCAAAGTTCTAAATATAGATCCTTTTAATGAACCAGATTTTAGATAAACCTCTGTTTTATTATCATCTAAAACTACGATACCGTTTCCTGAATTAGGATCGTACGACTTTACAACCCCTTGAGCCATTAAACTTTTTCGCCTCTTTGTCTAATATCTCTTACAACAGATTCGATACCACGCTTATCAATTATTTTATTACCTTTGGTGCTAACTTTGAGCTTTATCCATCTCTTTTCACTAGGTAGCCAATACTTTTTGGTTTGAATGTTTGGCTTAAACCAACGTGGATTTCTTTTGTGAGAAAAGGAAACATGTTTTCCTGATCTCGGTACCCTTCCTGTTACTTGACATCTGTTAGCCATAAAATTCCCTCTAAAATACAAGTATAACTATAACTTGTCTATTAATTATTAGGTACTTTGATTTTAAATCTTTTTAGGTATTGTTTGATTGTGGTTGAGAGAAGTTTAAATTATTTAAGTGAAATTTCAGTTTCTGAATTGAAAGGTTTCGGTGAAAAAAGAATTAATTCTCTGAAAAAGCATGGAATTAATTCAGTTACAGATTTAATTAGAATATTTCCAAGAAAACATTACGATAGATCAAAAATTATGAACTTGAGTGAAGTTCCGTCAAATATTGAAAAAGAGATAACCATATTTGGAAAAATTACGGATGTTTCAGTTTTCACAACAAAAACAAGACTTAGAATTACAACTTTAACAATTAAGGATGATACCGGAATTGCAAGGGCAAAATGGTTTGGTCCACAATACATTGAAAGTAGATTTAAAAAAGATGATATTGTTGCAGTTGCAGGATTTCCTGATGTCAAAAAAACAGGAACCGTAGAATTTAAGAATCCAGTAATTGAATCTTTTTCATCAGAGCAGGATCTTTCAGAAACAGGTTCTTTCATTTCTTTTTATCCAAAAATTGATGGTGTACCAAATAAAGTATTGAGAAGTGGTATTAAACAAGCTTTGGAAAGAATTCCAGAGTTAAGAGATATTATCTCTGATAAAGATAGAAATAAATTCTCTCTTTATTCGAGATTAGAAAGTTATCAGAAAATCCATTTTCCTGAAAGTTTTGAGGAATACGAATTTGCTAAAAAACGTCTTGCTTTCGATGAGTTTATATATTTGCAAAGTCTATTTAGTCATTCCAAAGAGATTTTTAATACAGAACAAAAATCTGATTCAATAAAAATCGAAAATTCCTTATTAGAGAGTTTTGAATTAAAAATACCATTTTCACTTACCAATTCACAAAAAAGCTGCATTAAAGAAATTTTTGAGGATCTTAGTAGGAATTTCCCGATGAAAAGATTACTGCAAGGTGATGTTGGATCTGGTAAAACTATTGTTGCTGCAGCTGGTGTATATGCTGCAATTAAAAACGGAAAGCAGGTTGCATTAATGGCCCCAACTGAAGTTTTGGCAGAACAGCATCTAAATTCATTTGAAAAGTATCTTGATTTTTTTGATATTGATATGCATATTCTGACATCTTCTGTCAAGGACAGAAAAAGTGTAATGAAAGTAATCGAAAATGGTGATCCATCGCTGATTATTGGTACCCATGCATTAATACAAGAAAATATTAAATTTAACAATTTAGGATTGGCAATTATTGATGAACAACAAAGATTTGGAGTAGAGCAAAGAAAAAAATTAACGATAAGTGAAGGTTTAACACCCCATCAATTAGTTATGACTGCAACTCCAATCCCAAGAACTACCGCACTTGCAATATACGGCGATTTAGAACTATCAATTATTGATGAGATGCCACCAGGAAGAAAAAAAATTAATTCAAAAGTTCTCTCTGGAGGAAAGCGTGAAAGCAATGAAGTTTATACTATTGCACGTGACCATCTAGATAAAAATTCACAAATTTTTGTTGTTTGTCCATATATAGAAGAGAGTGAAAATAGTGATATAAAAGCTGCCGAAGAAGTTTATGAGTTATATAAGTCTGAATTCGATAAATATAATGTCGAATTACTACACGGAAAAATGAAGGCTGATGAAAAAGAAAATAAAATGTTAAAAATGAAAAACGGGGAAATTGACATTATGGTCTCTACAGTTGTTATTGAAGTTGGTATAGACATTACAAATGCAACCTTGATGATAATTGAAAGTGCTGAAAGATTTGGTTTAAATCAATTACATCAACTTAGGGGAAGAGTAGGTAGAGGAGATAAACAATCTGAATGTATATTTCATATCACAGAAGGAAAAAGTTTTTCAAAGATTACTAAAGATGGACAGGATAGATTAAATGCTATAGAACAAAACGATGATGGTTTTAAATTGTCTGAATTAGATTTACAAATACGAGGTGAGGGCAAGGTTACTGGTACATCTCAATCTGGACTGTCAGATCTTAAGATAGCTAATTTACGAACTGATTATGAAATACTTGAAACGTCAAAAGAATATTTTTCAAAAATAGAGGATGAAAAAATTAAATCAGATCTTTATGCAGAAGCAAACTTATTATTTCCTAACTTTGGAAAGACAAAAGATTCTACATGAGAATTATTGCCGGAAAATTTAAAGGTTTGAATATAAAAACTATCAATGATGCATCAACACGACCAATGATGAGTAGGGCTCGAGAGGGTATATTCAATTCACTTCAGAATGACTTTGACGATTCTTTAGTACTTGATTTATTTGCAGGTTCTGGGTCTCTTGGGATTGAAGCATTAAGCCGTGGTGCAAGCTTTGTTACTTTTGTTGATACTTCAACAGATTGTAAAAAAATTATAGATAAAAATCTCTCTAATATTGATCAAAACTATACCGTTCTTGTTTTAAGTGTTAGCGATTACATAACCCAGTCTGAAAAAAAATTTGATATTATCTTTTATGATCCTCCGTACTCTTTGATAGTTAATGAAATAAATTCGGATTTGAATACTATTCATAATTTAATGTCAGAAAACTCAAAACTTATTATTCATAGACATAAAAGTTCAGTGCAATTTGTTTATCCAGAAGGACTAGAATTATATAAGGAAAAAAAATACGGCCAAAGTAATATAACTATATTGAAGAAATGAAAATTTTAATACCAGGATCTTTTGATCCACCAACAAATGGACATATCGATGTAATTAAACGATCATCTAACGTTTTTGATGATGTAATTGTTGGTGTAGTAGTAAATCCTCAAAAAGAGTCAATGTTCGATGTAAAGCAAAGGGAAAGTATGTTGATAGAAATTCTTAAAGATTACAAAAATGTAGAAATTAAAAGTTTTGAAGGATTGTTGGTAGATTTTGCAAAACAAATGAATGTAAGTGCAATTGTTAAAGGTTTAAGGGCAATGACTGATTTTGATTATGAGTTTCAAATGGCTCAAATGAATTTTAATTTAGCTGATTTTGAAACAATATTTATCCCTGCTTCTCCTGAATATGGATATGTTTCAAGTTCGATGGTTAAAGAAATTTTTTCTTATGGTGGTGACGTAAATGCATTAGTTCCATCAATTGTCGTTGAAAGACTTAAAGATGTCTAAAGGGGAAATTTCTATTGAAGATGTTGTGAGTGGTCAAGTAAAAATGGAATATGTTGATCAGCTTGAGTTACTAAAAGAAAATTTGTCATCAAATTCTTTTCTAAATAATAAATCAAATAAAAAAGAACTTCTTAAACTTGTTGAAAATTTAATTGACTTAATGCCTGTTGAACTTCGAACTGCTAGATTCATTGTCAGAGAACAAGAGCTTTATTTAAAAAAAGCAAAAGATGAAGCAGAGGAAATACTTGCAAATGCAGACAAAGAGTCATCAAGATTAATCTCAGAATCCTTTGTTTTACAAGAAGCGGTTGTGGAAGCTAATGCTCTTGTAAAACAAGCTGAGCAAGAAGCAATATTAAATAGAGCCAATGTCGAGGATAAACTTGATACAAAACTTCAAGAAATTCAATTTAAAATTAATGAATTAAATGAAATTATTGAACGCGAGAAAGCAAACTTAAGACAACCAAGAAAAATTTCTGATCCTGAATAATTAAAATGAATAAGCTTCAGACTCAATTTGATGTAAGTTCACTTATGGTAAGCGATAACACTATTCAATTTGATGTACATGGTTTTTTTGATATTAAATATGCAGGAAATAAAACCTTAAAAGATAAAACTATAAATTTAAAGTTAGAAATTAGTAGTTTGTACGAAAAATTTTGGATAATTATGGATTTAGATTTTGATTTTAAGTCAGAGTGCTCAAGGTGTCTTGAGACGAGTTACATTAACAAGCAAAATAGTTTGAAATTAGATTTTTATAAAAATCAAGAAAATGATTATGAGATTGACTTTAGTTCAGAAAAAATAGATTTGTCACCAGTTATTTCTGAAGTAATTTTAAACGAAATGAAAATTCAATATATTTGTAAATCAAGCTGTAAAGGCTTATGTTCAGATTGTGGTAAAAACCAAAATTTAATTGATTGTAAACATCCGAAAAAAAATATAAAAGAAAGTCCATTTTCTTCTCTAAGTGAGCTAGATTTGTAAGTTGAAAGGAAATAACTATGGCAGTACCTAAGAAGAAAATGTCAAAATCTAGGACAAGAAGGCGTAAAGCTCAACATAAAGTTGCAAAACCGCATTATATAATCGATCCCGAAACTGGTGTTGCGAAACAATCTCATAGGGTTAATCCTGTTGATGGAACTTATAATGGTCGCCAAGTAAAAGACCCTGAATCAAATTAATTAATTATGAGTACGATTGCTGTTGATGCAATGGGTGGTGACTCTGCACCTGAAGAAGTTGTAAAAGGGGCTATTCTTGCAAAAAAAGAAGGAGTCGATGTAATTCTTTCAGGTGACGAAAATCTTATCAAAAGTTATCTTGGTAATGAAAAAATACCGGTAATAAATTATCCACAAGTCATATCAATGGATGATGATCCTGCAAAAGCTATAAGATCAAATAAAGATTCATCAATTATTGGAGCATTAAATCTAGTAAAGGAAAAAAAAGCTGACGCAGTATTTTCTGCAGGCTCAACAGGGGCAACACTTATTGGTGCAATATCAGTATTAGGAAAAATTAAAGGTGTAACAAGGCCTACTATTGCATCTGTATTACCAGGTAAAGAAAATGAGGTAATACTGGTTGATTCAGGGGCAAACTTAGAAGTAAAGCCAAAAGTTCTATATCAATTTGCAATCATGGGTTCAAAATTATCTGAACTTTTATTTGATATCGAAAATCCAAGAATTGGACTTATCAACAACGGTGAAGAAAGTTCAAAAGGAAGAGAGTTAGAAAAAGCTACATTTAAGCTTCTCAAATCATCACAATTAAATTTTATTGGAAATGTTGAAGGTAAAGATTTTGCAAATTCAAAAGTTGATGTTTTTGTTACAGATGGTTTTACAGGGAATGTTGTACTAAAAACTTTGCAAGGAGTTGCAAAGTTACAGCAAGATCTTATTTCAAAATCTTTAAAAGAAAATTTATTCAAACCTCTTTTAGTACCTGTAAAAAATGCAATTTCACCTGTAAAAAGTATGCTTAATCCAAATTCAACGAATGGATCTTATTTACTTGGTGTTAATGGACTTGTAATTATTGGCCATGGTTCATCAAACTCTGAAGCTATTAAGAACGCATTATTGTTTACAAGTAGAGCTGTAGAAAAGCGATTCATTAATAAATTTACAGAAGTTTCAAGTGAACTATGAATGTAAAGGATTTAAAAAAATTTGAACAAAACATTGGTTACTCGTTTAAAGATATTGAACATTTAAAAATAGCTCTAACTCATAAGTCTTATATTGATGAAGATCCAACTTCACAAACTAATCAAAGATATGAATTCATCGGTGATACCATACTTGATTTTGATTTATCAATATTTCTATTTAACAATTATCCAAACTTAGATGAAGGCAGTCTTACAAAAATAAGATCTGGCGCTGTAGATCAAAATGCTCTCGTTGAACTTGGGAAGAAGATTGAGATAGGTGATTACTTATTGTTAAGCAAAGCAGAAGATAGCACTGGTGGGAGAGATAAAAGTTCAATCATTGAGGATGCTGTTGAAGCGTTAATTGCTGCAATTTATTTTGATGGGGGACTAAAAGAAGTAAATAATTTTGTTTCAAAATATATATATCCATTGATTGAAAATTTATCAAAAAATCCAGGAGAAAAAGACTACAAAACACGTCTTCAAGAACATTTTGCTAAAAAAGGTAAAAAAGTAAATTATGAAACTTTATCAAAGGGTCCAGATCATAACAAAGAATTTGAAGCTACTGTTTTTCTTGAAAATAAAGCCATAGGAAAAGGAACTGGAAAATCGAAGAAAAACGCAGAACAAATGGCTGCAAAGAATGCATTTTCTGATATTAAGGAATAAATCTTTTTCTAATTTAAGCAAAAATCTAAATATTTAGTATCCTTAAAGGTAACAACAGGGTTAAATATATGCACTTAAAATCAATAGTTGCGAGTGGGTTCAAGTCATTTGCTGAAAAAACTACAGTAAATTTATCTGAATACACAAACGTAATTGTGGGTCCTAATGGATCTGGAAAATCTAATATAGTTGACGCTATTTCATGGGTATTAGGTAATCAAAGTCCGGGTTCTCTAAGAACAAACAAAATGGAAGATGTAATTTTTGCAGGAACAGAAAAACTCGGAGAAAAAGGTTTTGCTGAAGTATATTTAGTCTTTGACCTAGGCGATAATAACAATTTCAATTCAAGTGAAGTTTCTATTGGAAGAAAATTATACAGAGATGGTACTTCTGAATATTTCATGAATGGTCTAACTTGTAGGCTACTTGATATTCAAGAATTTCTAAATGATGTGGGTATAGGTAAACAACAGCATATAATTATCTCTCAAGGCCAAATCACAGAAATTTTGAATGCTAAGCCTGAAGACCATAGAATTACTATTGAAGAAGCATCTGGGATACTCCCATATAAATTAAAAAAAGACAAAGCTTTAAAAAGAATAGAATCTGGGGAAAAAGAAATTAAAAGAGCAAAAGATGTTCTTCGTGAGATAAAAAAACAGATTGATCCATTAAGAAAACAGGCTGAACAAGCTCAGCTTCATAAGGAATTGTCTGAAGTTTTAAAATTTAACAAAACAAAACTTAATATTCTCCAATATAGAAATTTCAATAAAAAGTATGATGATATCAAATCACAACTAGAAGAAGTAAACCGATTTATTAATGATCTTGAGTCTAAACTTGAAGTTTTCAAATTAAGCAAGAACAAACTTAGAAAAGATTTTGGAGAAAATGTTTCTGTAAAATCTTTTCTTTCAAATGCAATTACTGAAGTAAACAAATACAGTGAAGAATTTAAGTCTATTTATCAAATTTCAACTGAAAGACAATTGTCATTAGAAAGAATAAAAGAACAATCTACCAGCGAATTAAAAAGATACACAAATCAGATTTATCAAAACAACAACCAAATTTCACAATTGTCCAAACTAATAATTGATAAAAAAGAAATTGCTACAGTTAACTCAAAAAAGATTGAAAGTTTGAATCTTGAAATTGAAGATGTAAAAAGTAAACAATCATCTAGTTTGGAAGTAAATGAAGCTTTACTTAAAAATGAGATTAAGTTCTTAAAGAATGATCTATCATCAAAAACCGACATACTTGATAAATTTACAGACAATTTAAATAATTGGATCAAAGATGAAAAAATTATTAATAAACACTTAATGAAGCATGATAAATTCCTTAATAGAAAAAAATTAAATTCTAGATCCTTTAATAAAGTAAAGATTCATACAGATAGTTTGTTACATAGAGAGATTACAGATTTGAGTATTCAACAAGAAAATGCATTACTTAATAAAAATGAAATACAAAAAAGTCTTGATGAGAAACTTTCTTTAATTAGTGAATATAGCAATTCTGATAAATTTAAACAGACTTTAAAAGACAGGGAGGAATCATTACTTACCGAAAAGGAATATTTAGAAAATGAAACTTCATCAATAAATGAACAACTTATTTCATCTTCTGAAAAGATTAAATATCTTACAGATGAAAATAAAAACCTTTCTAACAAGGTCAAAGAATTAAATTCAAATGATAATTCTGAGGAAATAAATAATTATGAAGTTATAAATTCAAAAGCATCACAAGCTTATAAGATTTTAAATGAACTCTCTTCAAATTTATCAGAGAGAAATCAAAAACTAGATGAAAACTATAGTGACAATGATGAGCAAATAAATGAAATTGAAGAAAATCTTGAAGATGTTTCAAATAGTTTATTTAATTACAAAGATAAAAAAAGTGACTTAATGGTTAAAGAATCAGAATATATGTCACAAAGAGCTCTTTATTACTCAAATCTAACAAACATAAGTGGCTTAAGTATTGATCAAATCAATGAATATGAAACTGGAAATGAGTCAATAAATGATATTGATAATATTATTTCAAAAACTGAAAACCAACTGGATGAACTTGGTACTGTAAATTACTTAGCCTCCGAAGATTTTGAATCTTTAAATACTAGATATGAAGATATATCAACAAACATAGAGGAATTGAATACAACTAAAAAAGAACTTTTAAAATATATAAGCGAAATCGAAGAAGAAATTAAATTTAGAATTGAGAACTCATTCAACACTATTTCTGTAAATTTTGAAGAAGTTTTTGAAAAGCTTTTCCCTGGTGGTAAGGGATCTTTAACATTAACAAACCCTGAAAACTTACTTGAATCAGGCATAGAAATAAGTGTTCAACCTAGAGGTAAGAAAGTGAAAAAATTGAGTTTACTTTCTGGAGGAGAACGATCATTAGCTGCGATTGCATTTTTATTCTCTGTATTTAAATCTTTCCCAAGTCCTTTTTACATACTAGATGAGGTTGAAGCTGCTTTAGATGACGCTAATTTACATAGAATGCTAAATTTACTTGAGTTTGTAAAGGAAGATGCACAGTTTTTAATTGTCACTCATCAGCAACAAACTATGCAGGCGGGCGATGTTCTTTATGGAGTAACTATGCAACCAGGATCTGGCTCAAGAGTATTTACAAAAACTAAAAAAGATTTTGAAACTTTAATTACGAAAGGGGAGTAATTGTCTTCTAACGATCAAAAATTAGCAGACTTAGCAAAAGAGATCGCTAAAAAAGCCTATGCACCATACTCTAATTTTCGGGTAGGCGCGGCTTTAATTACTGACTCTGGAAACATATATACAGGCTGTAATATTGAAAATGCTTCATATCCTGCAACAGTATGTGGTGAAGATGTAGCAATCTTGAAAGCTATATCAGAAGGTGAGACAAAGATCGATACAATTGCAGTTGCATGTATTGATGCAAAAAGCGAGACAGCAATATTTCCTTGTGGAATTTCAAGACAGAGGATGTCAGAATTCAATACTGAATATGTAATCGTCGTAAATGATAACGACTTTCAAAAATATAAGTTTGAAGAGGTATTACCTTTTGACTTTAAGTTTTAAATTATAAATTTTCAGTAATTTTTGGAACAATAGACAATGTATCTGCGACTATTCCAAGATCAGAAATTTGGAATATAGGAGCTTCTTCATCCTTATTAATTGCAATAATATATTTTGAATCTTTCATTCCAACTTGATGTTGGGTAGCTCCTGAAATACCTAATGCAATATAAACATCAGGTTTGACAGTTTTACCAGTTTGACCAACTTGTTGTGAATATGGCATCCAACCTGCATCAACTATGGCTCTTGTACCTCCAATTGCTGCATTAAGCTTACTTGCTAGATCTTCTACCAGAGATAAGTTTGAGCTATCAACCATTCCTCTTCCAGCAGATACAACTATTTTTGAATCTTCTAGCTGAGGACCGGATTTCTCTTCAATAAATATATCAAATACCTCAGGATCTTCAGAATTGATTTCAATCGTCTCATAATTTGTGTTGCTAAGTTCTACTTGAACCTCTTCAAAAGATTTAGGTCTTATTAAAAGAAACTTTTTATCTGAAGTAATTTTTGAATTATATTCACTTTCTCCACCGTTTATTGAATTAGAAGTTATAACATGGCCTTCCTCAATCGAGAAGTTAATAACATTTGACACTTGACTAGAACTAAAATCAACAGACAAAAATGCTATTAGATCTCTACCAACATAAGTTGATGGAGCCATAATAAGTGAAATGGATTGTTCATCAACCATTGTTTTTAAAGTGTTTGCAACTGACCCAAGACTCAATTGCGTTTCATTACATTTTAAATATGTGTTTTTGAAACTTTCAGATCCGATGTTAGGTGATTCCTCTGTTCCCACTGTTGCAACTTCAAACTCTAGTCCTAACTCTTGTGATTTTGCAATGATTTCCAAAGCTCCACTTGAAAGGTTACCTTCTACTACTTCACCAATAATTAATGTTTTCATATAGCTTTTAATTCCTTAAGTTTGTCTATTATTACTTGAAAGCCTTCGCCTTCATCTACTATTTTTTCACCTTGTTTTGTTGTTGAGACATCTTTAATGTCTATAAATTCAATATTCTGAACAGCACTAAATTCGATATCGCTAAGTGATATTTTTTCAACTGGTTTAGACTTTGCCGCCATGATGTCTTTAAAGTTTGGATATCTTGGCTCTACACCTCCAGCTGTAACTGATAGGACACAATTTGATGGCATTTGAACTTTTTCCGAACCTGTTGATGTCTGTCTAGTAAGAGAAACAGTATCTGCTATCTCTACTGCTTTTATATATGAGATACAGGGTAATCCAAGCATTCTTGAGACTTGTTGAGGAATAACACCTGAATATCCATCTGTTGATTCAGTACCAAAAATTGTAATATCAGCTCCAACTTTTTTGGAAAGTTCACTTAGGACATTTGCTGTCATTAATGAATTTGATCCTGAAAGAGAATCATCTTCTAAAACTAGTGCTTTGTCTGGGCCCATTTGTAAAGCTTGTTGTATACCCTTTTCTGTTCCCAATTTCCCCATAGAAATGACAGTTACTTCTGCATCAAATTTTTCTTTTAACTGTAACGCTACTTCAATACCATACCTGTCTGTATCATCTAAAACTTGTTCATCTGGCCTACTTACAAGACCTTCCGAATATGTAATATCTAAAGCGGGATCTGGAATTTGTTTTGCACAGACTGCTAT
The DNA here is from genome assembly GCA_902627635.1 of uncultured Candidatus Actinomarina sp. Lineage (GTDB taxonomy): Bacteria > Actinomycetota > Acidimicrobiia > Actinomarinales > Actinomarinaceae > Actinomarina. The sequence goes on along the minus strand of CACOKA010000003.1, from coordinate 13,243 downwards.
TTTCATATTTTCTATTTTAATATTACAAATTTAAATAGCTAAATTAATTTGACCTAAAAAACTTCTCATAAAATTTTGAAATGTTTTTGAGGTATTATCTGCAATTTCTATTACTTCTTCATGAGATAATGGTGAATCAGAAATGCCTGCTGCTAAGTTGGTAACTAGTGAAAAAGCAGTAACATCAATTCCAGAATGTTTTGCGACTATTGCTTCTGGAACAGTGGACATTCCAACTAAATCAGCACCAATAGTTTTTGCAAAATTGACTTCCGAAGGAGTTTCATAAGTTGGTCCAGTAAACCAAGCATAAACACCCTCCTTGTATTCAAAATATTCTTTAGAAATTTCTTTTGCTAAAGCTCTAAACTTCAAATTATAAACTTCTGTCATATCAGGAAATCTTGGTCCAAATTCATCTAAATTTTTACCTATTAATGGGTTATTGCCTGTTAAATTTATATGATCTTTTATTGCAACTATGTCTCCTGGTGAGTAATTAGCATTAATACCACCTGCTGCATTAGTTACAATTAGATTTTTAATTCCTAAGGTAGCTAAGACTCTAGTGGGTAATACAAGGTCATGAATGTCATAACCCTCGTAATAATGTGCCCTACCAGATAATATTGCGGTTATTTTATCTTCAACTTCAACAAAGGTCAGAGTTCCAGAATGCCCTTGTACGGCTGGTTTTATAAAGTTTGGTATTTCCGAATAATCAAAAGTTGCAATTGGATCAAAGCTATTTTCAAAGCCTCCCATACCTGAGCCTAAAATAATTGCAGACGAAACCTCTGAATTAAAGTTTTCCTTCAGATAATTACTTGCTTCATTAATTTTATCTAACATTTTGCTTCTATCAGTCATGATAAATGATTGGCTCTGCTTTTACCTGGAAATATATTTTCGATTTCATAAATATCTGAAATAGTTGAAGCAATATCTGAAAAAGTATTACCTTCACCAATATATTTCGGATTTAGATTCTTTTTGTAAATAACAAAAGGTACATACTCTCTAGAATGATCAGTTTTACCATCAGTTGGGTCAGTACCATGATCACCAGTAATAATAATTATATCCTCATCATTCAAGACACTCATTAGCTTATCTAAACCATCATCAATAATTTTTAAACCTTCATAATATCCTGCTGGATCTTCTCTATGTCCGTAAAGCATGTCTAGGTCAACTAAGTTAATAAAATAAAAGTCATAACTGTTATCTTCATATTCATTAATCAATATTTCTAATCCATTTTTATCACCTTCTGTGTGAATTGAATTACTGAGAAATTCATCACCAAATAAATCAGAAATTTTTCCAATTCCCAGAGAATTTTTTCCATATTTAAATAATTGGCTAAGAATTGTTTCTCCTGGGGGAGTAATTCCAAAGTCTTTTCTATCGTAAGTTCTTTGAAAATTATCTTTCTCACCAATAAATGGTCTAGCGATTACTCTGCCAATATTGTATTCGTTACAATATTCTCTTGATATCTTGCAAATTTTATAAAGCTCATTTACTGGGAGAATATCCTCATGAGCTGCTATTTGAAAAACTGAATCACCTGACGTGTAAAGAATTAATTTTCCGCTTCTAAGATGTTCTTCACCAAGTTCATTAATTATTTCTGTTCCAGATGCATGATAATTTCCTATAAATTCGTATCCTGATTCTGAAGATATTTTATCAATTAATTCACTTGGAAAACCTTTTGGAAATACTGAAAAATCTTTTTGTGTTATTAATCCACCAATTTCCCAATGCCCAGTAGTTGAATCATTTCCTTTTGATGACTCTGCAAGCTTTCCTACAATAGAGCAAGTTACTTCATCTTTGAGTCCGTTTATATTAGTGATTGCCCCAAAACCAAGCTTTTCAAAAGTAGGTAGATCAAGCTGACCATTTGCTTTTGCTACATTACCAAAAGTATTTACACCTATGTCACCATAACTCTCAGCATCAGGAGCTTCACCAACTCCTAGGGAATCTATTACAATCAAAATGCATTTAGACATTATTTTTAAGTTGTTCCAAATAGCCTATCGCCCATGTCCCCAAGACCAGGAACAATGTACCAGTTATCATCTAATTTTTCATCTATTGAAGCAGTTATGAGCGTAATGTCAGGATGGTTTTCCTTGATTTTGTTTATGCCTTCTGGCGCTGAGATTACTGTTAAGGCATGAATATTTTTCGGATTATATTTTTTTACAGTTTCAATGGCGAACGATAATGAACCTCCAGTTGCTAACATTGGCTCTAAGATAAAAACATTTTTATCAACTAAATCAGGAAGCTTTTCATAATAATTTTCTGGTTGAGCTGTTTCTTCATTTCTTTGAACTCCGATATAACCAAATGAGATATTTGGTATTAATTGTTGCACGCCATCCATGAGTCCAAGACCAGCTCTTAAAACAGAAATCGCAACCGAATTATTTTCGATTTGTAGACCTTTAGTCTTTGTAAGTGGTGTATCTATTTCTTTTGAAAGGGTAGTTAGATGTTTTGTAGCTTCAACAACTAAAAAATAAGATAGTTTTGATGCAGAATCTCGAAATGTATCAAAATCTGTATTTTTGTCTCTTAAATTAGTTAGGTAATGATCTTTAAGAGGATGTGAAATTTCTATTAATTCCATATTTCTTAGGGTACATTAAATAATTTATCTTTACTAGCACTAATTATTTATAGTAAATATAATTCATAAGTCATTAAGTTAAATATTAACTAATATAGTTAATTGCTAGTAGATAAGGATTTAAATGCCAGTAAAAATAAGGCTAGCCCAAAGAGGTAAAAAAAAGAATAGAACTTTCAGAGTTATTGTTGCTGATTCAAGGTCTCCGAGAGATGGTAAATTCATTGAAGACCTTGGATTTTATAATCCACAAGATAATCCCTCATCAGTTGAAATTGATGTTGAAAAAGCTGTGTCATGGTTAGAAAAAGGTGCTCAACCTTCAGAAAGAGCACAGAAGATATTGGAGATATCGGGAGCATGGGCCCAGTGGAGATCCTCAAAAGGTGAAGTTGTATCTATTCCTACACCTCCGGAACCAAAAATAAAAAGCAGCTCAAAAGCACACAACAAGAAAAATGAAGATCAAGCTGAAGACACTAATGAAGAATCCACTGATGAAGGAAATAAAGGCGAAGAAGAATGAGTGATAATGGAAAAATTGTCAGAAATGTTGTTGAATATATAATTTCACAAATTGTAGAAGATGAAAAATCTGTAAAAGTAGAAATCTCATCTTCTGATGATGAGAATGTTGCCATTGAAGTAAGAACTGCTCCAAGTGACATGGGAAGAGTCATTGGAAAACGTGGAAGAGTCGCCCGAGCAATCAGAACTGTAGCACAAGCTGCTGCAGACGAAGAGGGTCTTCAATCAACTGTTGAATTTATTGACTGAAAATAGTTCATATTTAATCGGTAAATTAGGTAAACCTCACGGTCTTCAAGGATATCAGTACATAAATATTGACAAATATTTTAGAGATATAAATATGAATGATGTTTCCGTCGTTGTAGATAATCGTTCCTTTCAAATTGAAGACTTTAAATCACACCTGAAAGATAGAAATTTAATTAAATTTAAACATATCAACTCAATTGATGAAGCAGAAAATAATAGAAACTTCGATGTCTACATAAGTGATAAGTACAGATCTTTAAAAAATAAAGAACTCTTACCATGGCCAGGATTTTTTATTAATTATGAATTATCTGATGAAGTAATAGTGTTAGATTACTTTTATTCGTCAAAATTAATTCTTTGTAATGTTCAAAAAAAAGATGAGATATATGTTGTATCTTATGATAAAGATAATTTTTTTTATAAAGACGATAGTCTTTATCTAACTGTTAATTAACCAGTCATATATTTTACTTGTTGGTTCATCATCTAAATATTCAGGATGCCACTGTATTCCAATTGCATCCCAGCCATTTGTTATTTCAATTCCTTCGATAACATCATCCTCAGATCTTGCAGAAATAATTAAATCATCACCTAATTTATCGATACCTTGATGATGTATACTATTAACTTCAAAATTACTTTCTTGGACAATGCCTTCTAATTTTGTCTCTTTTTCAATGTTTATTTTATGAACATATCTTCTCGCGTCATCATAAGGTTTTTGGTGTTCAATTTCATTAAAACCACTTTTTTTTAGATCTTGATGAAGTGTTCCACCCTTGTAAACATTTAATAGTTGATGTCCTCTGCATATAGCCAATGTTCTAATATTTTTATTCTCAGCCTCTTTAAGTAGGTTCAATTCTGTTGAGTCACGTAAATCATCCACTCTTTCTACAGTATCATCTTGGTTTTGGTCATACATTTTCGGATTTATATCACCTCCGCCAGTAACTATGAGTGCGTTTATTCCAGATAAATTAATTGATTCCCTATTTTGTTGCGGGATAATATTAACTTGTGCTCCATGATTGTTACATTGTTTTATAAAATCAAAATTTAAAACTGAGCATTCAATTTCACCGGCAGACATTTTTACATCTTTATTCCCTGTACTAATTCCTACTATAAAATTATTCATTTATATAAAACACTGATTGAACTTCAACACAGACATTAAGTGGCAAACTTGAAACTCCCACTGCAGACCTTGTTGGTTTTTCCGAAAAGAACTCATCTAATTTATCAGTAAAGCCATTTAATACTTTTGGTTGATCTGTAAAGTCAGATGAAGAATTTACAAATCCTAGTACATTTACAGGAATCAATTTTTTTATATCTGAAATTGTTAAAAGTGAAGCAATAGTAAGTTCCGCACATAATGACGCTGCATCATACCCTTCCTCTATAGAAATTTCATTAGGGATTTTCCCTATAATTTTCTTTTCGTCAGTAATCGGAACATGTCCTGAAGTATATATAAAGTCACCAATCTTTTTCACTGTTACATAGTTGCCAGCTGCTTTTGGTGCCTCAGGCAATTTATCATTCATATTTTGATAATTTTTCAAGTAAATCTACAACACGATTTGAATAACCCCATTCGTTGTCATACCAGCAAACTACTTTGATATGGTTGTTATTTAGTATTTGTGTTGATGAAGCATCATAAATACTTGAATGAGGATTCTTGAGAATATCTGTAGAAACAAGGGGGATATCTGAGTAATCTAAAATGCCTTTAAGTTCATTTTCAGAGGCATTTTTTACTGCATTATTTATGTCTTCAATTGTTACTTCTTTTTCTACTTCAACAACAAGGTCTACAACACTACCATTCGGGACAGGAACTCTCATAGCCATACCATCAAGTTTTCCATTTAACTCAGGTAAAACCATACCAACAGCCTTAGCAGCACCAGTAGATGTTGGAATTATATTTTGTGTTGCGTTTCTTCCTCTCCTAAAATCACTATGAGTTGTCTCTGCTAGAGCTTGGTCATTTGTATAAGCATGAACAGTTGTCATCAATCCTGATTTAATATTAAAGTTATCATTTAATACCTTTGCTATTGGAGCTAAGCAATTAGTCGTACAAGATGCATTAGAAATCAATTTATCGTCTGGATTTAAGGAATTGTCGTTTACACCTAAAACTATTGTTGCATCTATTTCATCTTTAGGGGGTACTGTTAGAACAACTTTTTTTGCACCTGAGGAGATATGTTTATCTAACGAGTCTTTATCCCTAAAAAAGCCAGTTGATTCTACTACCAAATCAACACCTAAATCACTCCAAGGAATCTCTCCAGGATCACTGTGGGATATTAATTTAATTTTTCTATCTCCAACAATTAAGGAATCATCTTCTAATTCAACATTCATATTTAAAATTCCCATTATTGAATCATGTTTAAATAAATATGATAATGTTTCCTTATCACCTAGGTCATTAATTGCAATTACATTTAAATCTGAATTTGATTCAATAATTATTCTTAAAATGGACCTACCTATTCTTCCAAAGCCATTTATTCCAATATTATTCAAATTGTACCTCCGATGATTTCACAGCTTCAATTATCCTTGAGGCATAACCCCATCCATTATCAAACCAAATTATAAGTTTTAATTTATCTTCATCAATACACATAGTTGATAATCCATCAATTAACCCAGAAAGAGAATTTCCAACCACATCTGAAGAAACTATTGGATCATATGTAAATCCAATAATATTTTTCAGTAAATTATCTGCAGTAACTTTCTCAAGATAACTATTTACTTCATCTTTAGATGTTTTAGTTTTTAGATTCAGAGTCAAATCGATCGTACTTCCATCTGGTACGGGTACTGTCATTGAAAACGAAGCTATTTTATCTTTAAGCATTGGTAACGCACTCTCAATAACTTTTGATGAATTAGTAACTGATGGTATGATATTTTCTCCAGCTGCTCGATTTTTTCTAAATCCAGCACCCGCAACATCAGCAAGACGATTCGAATTTGAATATCCATGAACCGTCGTTAAAAATACTTCATTAATTCCATACTCAGACTCAATAACTTTTAGAATGGGACCAACCGCATTTGCAGTATTTGAGCCAAAAGAAATAATGTCTGATTCCAAACTGATTGATTCATCGTTGCATCCAGACACGAGCAATGGAATATTTGAAAAATCAACTGGAGTTGAAGCTATAAATACTTTCTTTGCACCTTTAGAGATATGATTTTGAGCTTCATCTAAATTTTGAGGTTTACCAGTAGCTAATATGACAATATCCGTATTTAGACTCGTCCAATCAGATTCATCTGCATTTTTCCAGGAATTAAAGATAGTTTCTTGTCCATTAACCGTTACTACGTCATCAGAGATATTTACTTCATGACTCAATTTTCCATAAATTGAATCGTATTTAAGTAAGTAAATTAAATTATCTTTATCTGCAGTATCAGATACAGATACGATATTTATATTGTCTTCTTCCAGAGTTTGTCTAAAGATGTCCCTACCAACTCTTCCGAAACCAACTAAAGATATGTTAACCAACTGTCATTCCTCACTTCTGTTTTTTTTACAAAAATATTGGTACAATCAAATCATAATATTATCGAATTGTTGAAAATTATGTCTACTTTAGATAAAAAAATTGAAAATTATATTTTTGGAAATATGCCAACTTCAGAGTTACTTGATAAAGCCTATGATGTTAAAGTTCAAAATTTTGGTAAAACAATTACTTATAGTCCTAAAGTATTTATCCCTTTAACAACATTATGTCAGGACGCTTGTGCTTATTGCACTTTTGTAAAAACTCCCAAAGATGGAGGTACATATCTTACATTTGAAGAAGTTGATGCTATCGCAAATGTGGGAGATAAATCAGGATGTTTTGAAGCTCTTTTTACACTCGGGGATAAACCAGAAATTAAATGGTCTTTTGCAAAAGAGGAGCTAGAACGATTAGGTTTTAGTACAACTTTTGATTACTTGATTGAAAATGCAAAAAGAGTGAATGAAAAATACCATTTATTTCCCCATATTAATCCTGGTTTAATGTCAAGAAACGAAATTAAAGAATACAGGCAACAATCACCATCTGGGGGCTTAATGCTTGAATCCTTTTCAAAAAATTTATCTCAAAAAGGTAAAGCACATTATGGGGCAAAAACTAAAAATATAAACTTAAGATTAGAAACTCTTGAAAATGCAATGAGTGAAAAATATCCAATGACCACTGGTCTATTGTTGGGAATTACTGATACTAAAAATGAAATCATTCAAGACATATATCAACTTATTAAAACCTGCGAAGTAAATACATCGATTCAGGAAGTGATACTTCAAAATTTCAGAGCCAAGCAAAATACACTAATGAAGAACCATTCAGAAATTGTAAACGACCTATTTATGAGAATTATTGCAACAACACGGTTATTTTTGCCAAATCATATTTCATTACAAATACCCCCAAATTTAGCAAGCAATATAGAATTATTCTTAAAATCTGGAATAAATGATCTTGGAGGAATATCTCCAAAAACAATTGATTGGGTAAATCCAGATCATAATTGGCCAAATCTAATCGAACTTAAAAATGTAATTAAACAAACAGATCAAAATCTTATCCCTCGTTTACCTGTCTATCCTTCGTATATAAATAAAGACTGGTTAAGCCCAAGTATTTATGAAAAAGTAAGTAGTGTAGTTAATGAAAATGGATACCCAAAAGAACATGAATTTACAAAATAACATATCTTTTCTGAGGATTCGTCCATGTGATTCAGATAATGAAATTTATTTAAATTCAAGAAAAAAAGAGGGAACTTCATCTTTTTATATAGACAAACCAGTTGATCTTGAAAAAATACATAAAAAAGATTTTCAAACAATTTCAGACAACAAACTTGATGAGTCATTTCAATGGTTTGTAACTTACAAAAACTGGAAAGAATTTGAAGATGTTGATTCCCTTAGGATAGTTTATAGATCCTCTAATAATTTAGAAAATGACATGGACGTAATTACACGATTAAATCCATCCTATGTACTTCTTACAGATTTAGAAAACATAAAATTTTTAAAGAGTATTCAACCTTCACTTAATTTTAAAATTTCAAAATATGTTAACTCCATAGAGGAGGCAAAGGAATCTATGGCAAAAGGAGTGGAAGATCTTTGGCTAAGAGACTGGAGTTATAAAGAGATAAAAGAATTAAAAAATAATTCAAACTTCGAATTATTCGAGAGAACACTATTTTCTCTTGTTGATGTAAATAAAGCTCGAAAATTACTATCAAAAATTCAATTTACTAATTTTTTACAATTACGAGATGTAAGAGGTTATAAACGATTTCCTACAAATTGGTCTCCAGGCTCTGGAAAGGAAATTCCTAAACTAAATGGATTAACATATAACGTTTCATCATCCTTCAAATCAACTAATTTTGAAAAAATCTTATCTAAAGCTCAAGAAGGAAATGAAATTAGTAATGATGAACTAGAAGAACTTTTTAAAACGTCCGGTAAGTACATAAACAAAATCGCAGAAGTTGCAGATAATTTAAATCGTTCAATTAATAAAGATGATGTAACTTTTGTCAAAAATCGTAATATTAACTACACAAACCAATGCTATTTTAAGTGTGGCTTTTGTGGATTCTCCAAAGGACCAAAAAGTCTTAACCTCAAAGAAAAACCATACAATTTGGAGCCAAAAGAAGTTGTGAAACGAAGTGTTGAAGCTTTTAACGACGGAGCTTCTGAAGTATGCTTGCAAGGGGGTATTAATCCTGAGTACACTGGTAAATTTTATTTAGAACTTGTAAAACAGATTAAAAAAGAAATACCTGATATACATATACACGGATTTACTCCGTTAGAAATTTGGCAGGGTGCTGAAACTATAAATTTAAGTGTCGAAGATTACCTAAACTTACTTAAGGATGCAGGATTAAATACACTACCAGGTACAGCAGCTGAAATACTTGATAACAGAATAAGAAAATATTTATGTCCAGATAAAATTACATCTGAACAATGGGGATATGTTATGGAAGTGGCCCATTCTTTAGAAATTAAATCTACAGCAACAATTATGTTTGGTCATATTGATGATATAAAATCTTGGGTTAATCATTTTGATTTAATTAAAAGGATTCAAAAGAGAACTAAGGGCTTTACTGAAATAGTTCCATTGCCTTTTGTTCACATGGGTTCACCAATTTTTCTTCAAGGAAAAAGTATGCCAGGACCTACTTGGGATGAAGTAACCCTAATCCATGCTCTTGCAAGAATTTATTTTTATGGTTCAATCGATAATATTCAGGCAAGTTGGGTAAAACTGGGACACGATGGTGCCTCAAAACTACTTCATGCAGGTGTAAATGACCTTGGTGGAACACTAATCAATGAAAATATTAGTAGAGCTTCAGGTGCTGATCACGGTCAGCACACAACTGATATAGAATTTGTTGAACTTATTGAGAAAAGTAAAAAGAAGCCTTATTTAAGAAATACTCTTTATACAGAAAAAAAGAGCTTGTCTGCAATTTCAAATTTAGAGAATGTTATCAAACTTTAACGTTATTACTTTATTCCCTGAGATATTTCAAAAGTGGATTAATGTTGGCGTACTTTCCCATGGTATTGAAGAAAAATTATTTGAATTTAGCAGTACTAATTTAAGAGATTATGGCATTGGTAGTTATAAACAAGTAGATGACGCTCCATACGGTGGAGGACCAGGCATGGTATTAATGGTTGAGCCTTTAGATAATGCAATTAAAGAATCAAAGAAAGATATCAACATATTTTTGACACCAAGTGGACAACAATTAAATGAAGATTTGATACAAGATCTTCACGGATATGAATCAGCAAATATCATTTGTGGAAGATATGAAGGCTTTGATCAAAGAATACTCGAAATGCACAGCGATTATGAAATTGCGATCGGACAGACGGTTGTATCTGGTGGAGAGGTTCCTGCGATGTTTTTAATTGAAGCTCTAGTAAGAAAAATTCCAGGAATTCTTGGAAATTCAGAATCTCTAACAAATGAATCATTTACAAACAATAAATCTGATTTTCCTGTGTATACAAGACCTGAAATTTATGAAAACCTTAATGTTCCTGAAGTTTTGCTATCTGGCGATCATAAAAGAATTGAAGAATGGAAAAAGAATAATTTAAAAGACATTTAAACTCTTTCCATATCTATAATTTCAAATTGAGGGAACATGAATTTAATACAAGAAATTGAAAACAACCAACTGAAAACAGATTTACCTGATATTAAAGCTGGTGATACTGTAAAAGTTAACGTCAAAGTTTCAGAAGGCAATAGGGAAAGAATTCAAACCTATGAGGGTGTTGTTATCTCTTTAAAAGGTGTTTCTGTCAACAAAACGATAACAGTCCGTAAACTTTCTTTTGGAGTTGGTGTTGAAAGAATATTTCCAATACATGCACCAATTATTGATTCAATAGAGGTTACGCGTAAAGGTAAAGTAAGAAGATCAAAACTTTATTATCTAAGAGATAGAATCGGAAAATCTGCAAAAATCAAAGAAGACAGAACTACCTAAAGTAAAATAAAATTATTATTAAATTTCTTAAAAATTTCACAACCATATTAGCTGCCTTTGTATTAGCTACAGTTTTAAGAACATTTTTATTTCAAATATATTTCATTCCAAGTTTGTCAATGTTTCCTAATATAAATATTGACGATAGGGTTTTAGTTGTAAAAGATGAGATTATTAATTACGAATATAGTTTAGGTGATATTGTCGTATTTTACGCTCCACAGTCCTCAATTCCATTAAACACCGACCTTTTGATAAGTAATTTAAAAATATGGAATCTAATTACTCAAAATGAAGTTAATGATCAAGGCACGGTATATATTAAGCGAATAGTAGGTACGCCTGGTGATCAAGTAAATATAGGAAGTAATGGATCAATTTTCGTAAATGACATTGAGTTAGAAATCCAAAATGTAAATAATCTAAACAACGGAGATATGTTTGAGATTAAATTATCTGAAAATGAATATTTTCTTTTAGGAGATAACAGAGAGAACAGTTTCGATTCGAGAATGTTTGGTCCTATCTCAAGCGAAAGAATAATTGGTAAAGCCTATTTAAAAATATATCCATTCAGTGAATTCAAGAATTTAAATGATTGAAGATCAAAATTGGGCCAAAAATAAAAATCAAAGTATTATCGGTGCTGACGAAGTTGGTCGTGGTTCATTAGCTGGGCCTATTGTTGGAGCTGCCGTTAAGCTTGAATTTCAACATTTAGATTTGTTAAGTGATGTAAAAGATTCTAAAAAATTATCCCCAAAAAAAAGAGAAGAAATTTATGAAAGGGTAAAAGAAAATAGAATCGAATATTCTATTTCAGAATGTTCAAATTTACATATTGACCAAAATGGCATATCTGTCTCAAACAAAGAAGTATTGTTTAATTCTATTAATGAGTTATATCAGAAATCAGACAAAGTCTATGTTGATCATTTCAAAATAGACAAATTTGGTTCTATATCTCTGGTTAGGGGAGAAGATAATAGTTACTCCATTGCACTGGCAAGTATTGTTGCAAAGGTCTACAGAGATAATTTAATGGTAGATTTTGGATCAAAATATCCTCAATATTTTTTTGAAAAAAATAAAGGTTACGGAACAAGAGAACATTTAAATATGATTCAAAAATATGGAGTTTGTGATATACATAGACTTTCTTTTAACTTAGGGCCCACGCAACAACCACAAGTGTGATGATTAGCGCAAATATGATATTTGCATAATCTACTCTGTTAGCTTTATATGGTTTATTCGGATCAAAACCCATGAATTTTCTACATTAAAAATTTTTTTAATCATTATTTATATGATAAAACAATAGGCACGGATAACCGTGCCTATTGAATCAAATATAATTAAAATTTACTCGTCGTAAGTAACTTCAGCTATATCGTCATAAGTAACAGTAAACCCTGGTGAGAAAAACTTATCATTAATCTCTTGTAGTTTTCCGTTATCTTTCATGTGTGCAAGTCCTTCGTTAACTACTGCAACAAGTGGACTGCCATCAGGAAATGCAAAACCTAGAGGGTCAGTTTGTAGACCTTCACCCACAAGTTTAACCTTGTCCTTATTTGCACCCATGTAGCCTAATCCAGCTACTTCATCAACAATTGATGCATCAGCATCACCAGAGATAACGGCTGCTATTGCAAAATCAAATTGATCATAAGCATCAACTTTATCAGCTCCAAAAAGACTCACTGCTAATTCATAGTTAGTTGTTCCTTTTTGAGTAGCTACTTTAAAGTCACCATTTTGAATATCTGCTGGACTAGTAATTGAATCATTATCTGCTGCTACAAGCATTCTTTGTTGTAGAACAATGTAACTGTCAGAAAAATCTACAATTTTATCTCGTTCAGCTGTAATTGAAATTCCGTCACCTGCGATCATATATTGACCATCAGCAACAGCTTGTATCATTCCATCCCATGCTGCGGCTACAAAAACAGGTGTGAAATTCATTTCTTCTGCGAGATAGTTAAATACATCGTAATCCCATCCTTTACCTTCTCCATCTGCTGGATCAATGTAGTTGAATGGTAAGTATGCATTTTCTACTGCAAATGTGAACTCACATCCATCAAGATCTGGTAAACCATTGTCACCAGTTGTAATTTCTACTTCATCACAAGGTACTGCCGCACTGGAACATGCGGATGCAACCATTGCTAAAGCAAAAAATAAAATTAATGTCTTTTTACTTTT
>CACOKA010000002.1 GCA_902627635.1 uncultured Candidatus Actinomarina sp. | reverse complement strand
AATACTGCCATTTGAGGTAAATCGAAAAGTATAGAAAAAGTCAATACAATTGGAAAATTCTGACATAAGGCCTCGATGGAAACTGTTACTGCATCCTTTTTTTCGATCTTTATAAGTCGAGATGTGCTTTCTACAGCAATAAAGACTGTTCCAATTGCAACCAATACAATAGTTATAGCTTCAGAAAAATAATCAAATAATGCTTCCCTAAGTTCAAAAGGCCCAGTTATAGAAATAACCGCTATGTATATTTTTAGAAATTTATCTAAGAAAGAAGATAATCTATTGACTGTTCCAATGTCTTTCGAATTTAAGAAGTACCCAACTAGAAAAGGAATTAATATTAATACAGTTAGCTGTGTTAAGGTCTCTAAGAAGTTAAAAGAAAATCCTTCTGCATCAATTGAAATAATACTTAACCAAAAAACTGTTGTAAATGGAGTAATAAGTGACGTTAATGAAGTTAACGAAACCGAAAGAGGGATGTTGCCTCTTTTATAATGAGTTAAAATTCCAGATATAAATCCACCAGGCGCCAACAAAACGATAGCAATTGAAATAGCAAATATACTTGTGTTAAAAACTAAATATAAAGTTAATCCAATCAAAGGTAATACAAAAATTTGAAAAAATAATGCATAGGAAAATGTTATTTTGTTTTCTATAGTGTCTTTAATGTCTTGATAATTAGTTTGAGTACCTAAAAAGTAAAACATAACTGGAATCATTGGTGTTATTGTCTTAAATGTTAGAGATGAAGAGATCAGATTGTTTAACTCTTGAATTGACATATTAAGATTTTATTATTTTAAAAATTAATTACAAGTACCAAAAGCTATATAAATATATCATTTAGATTGGAATCTATTCTAACCAAACTGAATTAGAATTAATTCTAATCAAAATTTAATTAGAATCTGTTCTATTAGAATCTGTTCTATTAGAATCTGTTCTAGTCAAAATATATTTTTGATTTTTAATCCTTTAGGCAGAGGGATGCATAATTCTCAAGATATTCTCTCTCAGATCCCTGCAAAACAAGATCATCTCTGTAATAAAGATAATCTCCCCCATAGTAAAGGACTAATGCGTCAGCAAATAGTTCTTCACTTCCAAAAAATTCTTGAGCATTTTTTCTTTGATTCTCACCTTCTGAGTTGACACAGTTTCTTGTTAAATATGAAAGTGCGTGAGATGTTTCATGAAGCAATGTATTGTAAGCTCTATTGTTAGCGAATGCTTTGTTTGAAACCCAGACTGATAATTTCCAATTTGAATTTGTTGAGCCATCAGCAAATGTTCCAGCTGAATCCCATACACCAAAAGGACATCTGCCCAAAATTGTAGCCCCGTAAGAATGACAACCGTTTACAAATATGACATTATTTTCTACAGATTTTCTCAACTCTAAAGGTAAATTGGCAACTAATGTATCAAGGTTGAATTGATTTTCACCCTCAAATCCATCAAATGATATAAATTCACCCTCGTAAATTTTTATATTTTCCGAATTATCCGAATTGAAGGCAACTGAGTCTTCTTTTTCTAGTACTTCAATTGTTGTTGTCGTCCGTGGAATTGTCGTTGTAGTTGATGTAGTAGTTGAGGAGGTAGTTGTAGTTGGTATAGTAGTTGTCGTCGAAGATGAGGTAGTAGTAAGTTGAATGGTAGTTGTCGTTGAAGATGAGGTAGTAGTAGTCGTTGAAGATGAGGTAGTAGATGTTTCAGTACTTCCAATATTAGCTTGAATACTTATCTCAATTGGATTATTAATTACATATATATAAGACACACTAATGAATAAAACAATTAAAATGATAACAGTAATGGTTAATTTACCACTCATTTACTGATTCGCTAAGGTCATCATCAATTAAATCTATAATTTCTTCATCATCAATCTTTAAACTTTCTTCATAGTCAGCAGGCCTATTCAATTCAGCATATTTTTTCATGAAGTTACCTAGTAGTAAAATTATGAATATATAAATTAATAAAACAAGCATGAATCTGTAAGCTAGCTCTCCACTCTGTAATAAAGTTTGTTGTAATTCATTAAACTCACTGTCAGGTGGTAAGACAAGAATTCTTATAAATAGCCAGATACTTATCAAAAAGCTAACAATTGGCATTGCCTGATAAATTCCATCTGAGTCACCAATTGCATCAAATAACTCATTCCCTCCCCAAGGAACTGCTTTAAATATAACTCCCTCTAAACACATTAAGTAAGTAAGTTTGCAAATTGCCATTAAAACACCTGAAGAGCTAACCGATTCAAATGATGTTGCGTAGAAGAAGAAATATCCAACAATTGAAAGACTTATCATTGAATAAAATTTAGGTGACAATTCCGCTTTTGGTCTCTTCGAAACTACATGTATTGCTGCTATAAAACCAAGAATAAATCCAAAAGGAAGATCAATAACAATGAAGAGTATTGTTGAGAGTACTGCAAAAAACATGGCTTGTGGATTCCAATCAAATTTCACAATTTGGTCATACAGAAAATATTCAATTAGAGATTCTATACCCTCATAAAAGAAGGTAACAATAATTAGTCCAAATAATACACCAACAAAAATTGCTAAATTCTCTTGCCGTACTTGAAATGTGAAGCCCTCCTCAACAAATGCATACAAGAGAGATGTAATTAGAGCCACAAGCGTTATCTCCATTGCTATCTCAAGCCTTGTTTTATTTCTTAATTTGCTTTCACGATTTGACCACCTGACTCTATAGTGTGCAATTATTCTGTTGAACCACTCCTGGGCTAGTAAAACTCCATAAAATAGAAATATAATTCCAGAAGTTATAAGAAATGCAAAAGCATTTTTAGCCTGATCTGAAAAATCAATATCACTGAAGAGTGGAATAGTTGTAATAAGCTCATTTGTGAATGTTATATTTGTTGATGTATCAATTGCTGTTTCTTCAATAATAAAATCATCGACGGGAACAGTAGTAGTTATTACAGGAAGATCAGGAATTTTGTTAATTATATACTCATCTGAAGTAATTTCAGTAGTAATATCTCTATAACAATAAACCGAAGCGCAGTCCGGTCCACTATATTGTGTGTAGTTTGTTGATAAAATTTTTAAAGTTATCGAAAGATCTGTAGTCCCATCCCATTGAATAATTTCTTGTCCTTTTTCAGAGTAATCGATAATCTCCAATGGTTCTCCTTGCAATCCATCAGATGTAAGTTCACGAACTGAAATAATCAATTCATCAATATTTTCAAGACCACTAACTAACCATGAAATTTGTAAATTATTTTCATCTAATCTCGCAGATTCTATTTCAATAGTTGCTTCATCAGTATCATGTAAATTTGTATCTAAATATCCATTGGGGTATACACCGTTAAAAAAAGAAAAGAAAAAGATTAATGAAATAATTAGTTTTTTCATTATCCAAATACCTCTACCCTTTCCAGTTGTCCAATAACCACAAGCCTTTCTCTTGCAGAGAATTTTGGGTGACATGTGGTTAACGTTATTCTGTCGTCACCATAGTTCTCAAGTACATAATTATCTTCGGGAGAGACGATCTTCACATCTACAACACGATATTCATATTGATTTGTATTTGTTTGGAATATTATTGTTTCACCAATCTGAACTTTATCAAGATTGCCGAAAGGTGCACCATATGTAGTTCTATGTCCAGCAATTGCGAAGTTTCCTCCCGAACCTGGAAGTGCAGTTCCAAGTATATAACCGGGTCCATACTCTAATTTGTTACTCGTTGCCCCAAAGACTACATAATGATTTATATTTGCAGATAGGATTGTTAACCTTCCAACAACATCTGGAAGAAACTTTGCCTTTGCTGCTTGATTAGTAAGTGTTTTTGTTGCAATTGAGATGACAGACTCTTGAAATTCATCTGTTTGAGATAAATTATTTAATGAACTATCAGTCGCGATGTTTTTATTTCTTAATTCAGAAAGTTTAACATCACTAACATTAAATTTATTTTCTAATAGATATTGCTCATCATTTATCACTGAAGTAGAAAAAAATGTTTGATTAATTGAATAAATCAAAATTAAAAAACCAACTATTAATAGACCTACACCAAGTGGGAGAAGTGATCTTGTATTTGTACTTTCAAATGATTTTTTAGATTCTGCTACTTCTCTTTGTTTTCGGTTTTTTTTTAGTGGTAAATCAAATTTAAGTCTTGGAATGTTTCTGTGTTTCTCAACTGGTTTTTTTGAAAAGACAATAGAAAATCGATCAGATGTCATCAATGCCAACTTTTCTAATAACATTTCTTTTGTTACATCAACTCCTAAGTACTTTGCATTTTTAGATATATTTTTGACTGCAGATGTTAGATAGTCTATCTCCTTTAGCATTGTCATGATGTCTTCTGTGAAATTATCAGGCTCAGCAATTAAAGGATTAAATCTCTCACCTACGTCTACACTGATAATAACTTCTGTGCCGATAGCATTCTCAAGAACTTTTTTTAAAATATTTGATTTTACATAAATTTCTGAAAGTTCTACTTCAAAATTCTGATTAACATAACTTAGCGATTTTTGATTTTCAATTTCGTCTGAAGATAGATTTATTTCATTTCCGGAATCATCAGAATTTATTTTTTTTAAGTCTTTTTGGTTTATTAAATTTTCTATTTCTTTCGCACTACTTAATTGATCCCTTATTTCAGTTGCTATATCAGGATTCTCAAGCAAATATAATTTAGCTTTTTCTTTGCCATACCCGAGTTTTTCTTCACCATATAAAAACCAATTACCTTTTTTTGTTACAATTTTTTCGCTTACAGCAATATCTAGAAATTTACCATCAAATATTTGCTCAGCTACATCTTCTTCAATTTCTTCATATTCAACAAAAATATTTGTACTAGGATCTTCTTTTTTGAAACGTGAAAAAGGCCTTCTAGCTTTTATTGGTTCGATTGAATTTTCTTCTAAAAGTGTTGCATCTGAAATGACATCTGGATCATTTGATCTTTTTCTTCTAATTTTTAATACAAATAGAACAGCAAAGATGTTGATAATTATTATCAGTAAATATATAAAAAAATATGCCATCTAAAATTTGAATGCTCTTCTTAGTATAAAAGCACCAAATCCGATTAGCATCAATCCAAATGAAATGATTAAACCACCAACATTTCGACCTGTAAATGGTATTCCTGGTGTTGGAGGGGAATCATCAGTAAATTGTGGTGTAAATGGATTCGATGCATCCTCTATATAAACAAATTCAACGAAATCATCACCTGGAAGGAACAAGAGTGATTCACCATTATCCTCCATTTCTTGATCGTCGCCATCACCTTCCATAACATTATCTGTATTTTCAGTAACTTCTACTTCATCGATAGGATTCTGTTCCTCATTAATTGGACGCTCATCTTCGATACAATCAGCATCCTTGTTCTTAATCATTTTTTGAACTTTACCATTTTCATTGTTTGTTACTTCAAGAGCAACTGTAAAGAATTTATTTTCTCCTACTTCTATAGAGGAGAAATCTATTGTTTGGCCTGCTGGGACGTTGACAGTCTCTTGAGCAATGAGTGTTGTGTTGATCCAGATTTTCTTAAGTACTTTTGCAGAAACATTAGATCTTGAATTATCTACTGTAATACCAAACTCTGCTCCACCGTCTTCGAAGTCACAAACCCTGTTAGTTGAGACAATTGGCTCGAATATATATTTCACAGGTGGCAATGTTGTAGTAGTGACTGACTGACATATAACTGTTTCTGCTTGAGATAACTGATAAGGAGAGTTGAGGTCGAACTGTGTAAAGCTATTTTCAACTGCTCTCCACTGTATAGTCGTATTGTCAGATACCGTTAATTTTCTCGTTACAGGACTTGATGCGTTAACTGTGACTGTGTCATAGCTAGTCCATGGTCCATTATTTAATTTATATTCAAGATAAAATGTCTTAACTTGATCAGATAGGTTTCTCATTTCTACTGTAGATACGGCAGCACTTTCAGTACATTCAGATATAGTTTGAATCAATTGAGGATTTGAGATTAAACCATCTCCGCATTCTGAAGTTGATTTAGCCGGTGTTTGTTGATAGCTTGCGTCACTTGTGAGCTTATATTCAAATACAATTTGATCTCCATCATTTAAAGGAACTTCAATAGAGTAATTCGATGAAGTTGGATTTATTGGAACCGGTGCTGGACCAGACTGTGAAGGTCCATTATTGATGGAGTAGTTGTACATCGCACTAACTGATTGAGGCCCAACATTTATAATTCGCAATTTTGCTGATTTACTACTGGTGTCAATAGGACATATAATTTCTGTAACAGCAGTAATTGCGTTAGCTTGAGAACAGTCGTCTCCTGTGCCGGGAACGAATTTATAATCTGTATCAGTAGCTAGTTTGTATCTCCATTGGAAAGGAGTATTTGCTGGTATTTTTACTCCTCCAGGTGAAGTATACGTACCATTTACAGAGGGTGATCCAACACTCTGCCAACCTGCGTTATTGATATTGATGTCATAAATTACAGTTGCAACTTGACCGGGGTTAACAATAGACAATTTAGCAAATGAGCTACCATCTACACATTCATTTGTATTGTATGCACTGATAACATTTGTAACTATAGAACAGTCTGATGGAGCTACGCTGACTACTGGTTGAGACCAATTTGTTGTGCCAGAAATTCGATATCTATAGGTGTAGTAGTTTGTAGTAAATGGTCTACTATCTACATACGGCTGCAAACTACTAACAGTATGTGTACCCATTGCAAGATAGGTAGCACTATCTGTTGAATACTGAACTTCAACTTGTTTTGAGTCGGTTGAACTACTTGTAATTGTAAATCCAGATGTCTTCGTTGAGGTAGCTCCATTTGGGGTACACGTGGGGGTTGCTGATGCTGACAAGCTATCATCGATACAGTTCACTGACGTAGATCTTGTGAGGAAATTATCCTGTGAATTAGCAAAATCACCTTGAACAATAGATGACTTCCATTTCCAGTTGATATATTGTCCAGAGGTTAAATTTTGATAATTAGAAGTATTTTCCTGATTTACTCCAACAGTTACCTCTGTTAGGAATTGATAAGAACCACCACTTATTGAGTAAAAGAGTTGATAATACTGGGTTAATGATCCAGTATTTTTAATCGTGACTCTGGAATCTCTGGTTAGATTTGTACAAGCGTCAAAAGCAGCTGTAACGTCAGATGTCTGTATACAACTAACCGATAAAGCTTCGAGCTCTGTATAGTTTCCAGTTAATGTACTGGAAAGTCCCAATCGATATTTCCATTTAACACTTGAACCACTAAGAACGCTAGGAGACTCCAGGACCATTGGGGTTCCATTAGTAACAGAATAAGTTCCTTTAAGAAGGTAGCCGGACCCTGTGTCATACAAAGCCTCAACATACACTGTCTCATTTGAGTTATTTGTAAATGTTAATTCTGATATTCTCTTTCCTGCAACACACTCTTTAAGAACATTACTAACAGCGACTTGATTAAGAATAGGTGTTTCACAATCTAGTGCCGGTATCGTGTCCATTGTTGTCTCTGATGCAGATGTAAGTTTTACGACCGTTCCAGCATATTTATACTTCCAGCTAATCGTTTGACCACTTACTATTGTTTTGTCTAACGATATTTCATTACCAGCAGTTATTTCAAATGTCGATACTTCGGTAGCCCAATCTCCAGTATTGAGTTTAGATTGTACCGTAACAAGCATTGGGGTTGCACCTGTGTTTTTCAATAAAAGTGTAGAAGTTGCTGTTTGATTTGTACATGTGCTGAATCCATGACTTACTGTTAGTTGGACTCCACAATCAACCTCTTCAGCTCCTGCTGCAAGAGAAATAAAGCTTGCATTTGTTAAAGCTGTGGTGTTGTAAGCAGCTTTGTATTGCCATTCGATAGTACTACCAGAGGTTACAGAGTGTGTAACCGAATTAGACTGCCCTGCAGCAAGCGTTCCATCAGAGGATGTTACTTTATTAATCCATGCTCCACCATCAATTCTGTATTGTATGTGGAAATAAGCTGCGTTTGCGCTATTTGACAATGTGGAGTAGTTGAAAGTTGAAGTCTTTGCACCAGAGACACATTGACTTAATGAAGTATATGGAGTCGAAATACTTACCCCTGTACAATCGACTACCTCTGAGGTCGGTGGTGTAGTCCAGGTTAAAGAATCAAAATCATTTCCCGTTTCAGAGACTTTGTATCTCCACGTTATTGCTTGTCCCTGTTGGACAGATATTGGTACGAATGTTGAATTTCCAGTCGATACCACAACTTGTTCAGCTGCAGTAGTCCAGTTGTTGCTATTAGCTCCTTCAAATGTGTATTGGGCTTGATAGTATAAATTTCCCGAACTTGAGTTGAATATATTTAACTTTGAGGTCTTGTAGCCATTAGCATCACAGGCGGGATCCATTGTAATAGAGATATCTTCACCATTACAGGTAATAGTTGTCGCATTTAAAGTTGTCCATCCAGTTGGAAGATCTGCTTGAGTTTTTGCAACTTTATATTGCCACTGTATCGTCTGTTCAGCTGGAACATTTTGTGAATGTGAAAATTGACCACCTACACTTATTTCTTGGTCTGATTTATCAATCCATTCTCCAGAACCAATTTTGTACTGAACTTTGAAATATGCTGAAGTTGTAGCGCTTGAGCTATTTTTTATTATGAACTTCACATTCTTTGTGTCGTTATAACAAAGACCAAATGATTGAACAACACTCGGATCAATGTTTTCACAATTTATAGTCTTTTTAAATGCGGAGTTGTCAGTGTGATCAACCCAGGTTGCAGATGCCAAACCAGCATTAGAAGTTGCTGCTTTATAACGCCATTGGATATATTTTCCAGAAGCTACAGTCTGTGTGAATCCCTGTGGTGAACCTGCGGAAAGTATCAAGTCATTATCTGCGTCAGCATATGCTGAGGTACCCTCAATAAAATACTGGACATGATAATGTACCTCTCCAGCCGTGTTGTTGGTTAAGACAAAATTAGATACCTGGCTATTGCTTATACATGTATCTAATGTATGACTGATGAGTGTATCTAGTGAGCAATCCTCTGGAGTTTGAGTACTTTCATTTATCCAGTCACTTTCAGCAGGAGCTGTAGCTGAGGTCATTGGATAGTATCTCCATTGAATTGTTTCTCCATTAGGGACGCTTTGATGTATGACATTTTGCGCTCCCACACCTACGAAATTTGCTTGGCCGCTCGTGTGATACTGCCAAGATTGATTATCGCCACTCAAATCATATTGAACATAAAAGTATGCTCCATCATTGGCAGAAGAAGAGTTTTGCATAGTAAAAGTTGATCTTCTTTGACCACTTATACAGGACCCAAATGCTGAAGACCCGGTTGCATCAAGAATTACACAATCAACAGTAGCTGAAGCCGTGAGTTCTACGACTTCCGCATTTGCATAATCATTAGGTGTATTACTAACCTGATATTTCCATTGAATATTTTTATCATGTGGAACATCAACAGTTAATGTTCTATTTGTAAAACTGGAACCAACTTCTAAATTTGGATCTTTTAAAATCCAAGTATTGCCAGTTTTATAATGAACCTTGAAATAAACAGTATTGTTTGTTTCATCATTTGTTACATTAAGTGTCGCTGTTTGAGATCCGTTATCACAAGAACCCATTGAGTTAGTGACTGTTACATTTATTACACAGTTCACATAACCACTTGTATCATCTTCTGTCCAGTTGTTTAAGAAGTCTGCAGAAGTATTGACAGATTCGTATCTCCAGATAATTTTCTGTCCTTCAGTTATTTGTATATTATCTGAACTTACCTGGGAGGCTCCTGGAGCAACTACAGTATCTATTAACGAGGAGTTTGTCCAATCTGTGACTGTTGTAGTAGGCGTCACAATTTTGTACTGAACACGGAATTTAGCAGCAGATGTAGAAGCGCCGGTATTAGTTACCTTAAATGTTGCTGCTCTGAAATTCGATCCACAACTTGAATATTGTGCTTCTACTGTTACTAAACTATAAGGACAATTGATTGTCTTTGTATCCGTGTAATTCCATTCCTGTGCATTTAAGTTACTCAAAATTTTATTAACTTTATAACGAACTTGGATTGTTCCCTGGTGCACAACAGTGACTTGCATAGTATGGTTTTCAGTTTGTCCATTTGTTACAGATTCCGATGTCTTAAATGAAACCCAGTCGTTATCAGTATTTCTCTTGTATTGAACAGTGAAATAAGCTGTGTCAGAACTTGATGGAACTAGGTTTATGATTGGTGTAGAAGAGCCGTTTCCACAAGTTGAGGTGCCTACGTTTATATCTACTGAACCGCCTGCACAACCACAATCAATTGTTGCACTAGCAGTTACTTCTTCCCACTCTTGACCATCAAAGTCACCACCATTAGTTGTGTCTTTTATTCTCCACTGTATGGTCTCTCCATCTGGAACAAATTTTGACAAACTATCATTAGTCGAGCCACCACTAACCGAAATATCGAAGGCAGATTCTAAGGAATCCGTGGCTGATACCCACTGACCATTTCCAATCTTGTATTCCACCTTGTAGTAAGAGGTGTAGTTGTCATTATTTGTAATTTCTAATGTAGAGGTTGCTCCCAAATCATTACATTCACAAGTCGTTAATGTTTGAGAGTAAGTTGAGTCCGGATCACAATCAACACTTACATCTACTGTGTTGACCATATTATGGCTCATGAAATTAGCATTGAATTCATTTGAAGAATCATCAACTCTATAGTGCTCATAATATGACCCTGTACTTGTCAAACCGCCTATATAGTCAAACTGCCTTGCGTTGAGGTTTGAACTTGAATAGGTGTTGTGATACGTCGTATAAGAATTGGAAGTATAAGGCATGGAATGATCTCTTACGTAACCCCATTTCATTTTTAGCACAGTACCATTTGTTACTTTCACACCTGGCAAATTAATAGTTGTCGTATTAGATAAAGCCGCTCTCTGATCTATATGTTTAGACCACGTAACACCCCCGTTTGTTGAGTATTGATAGAAAAGTCTTGCAGCTTGATAAGGATCTAAATGGGTAACCGTAGTGTCATTAAACGTAAACTCAACCTGTCCTTTATTTTCTAAACAAGTCAACTGCGTAGTAATAAGTGTGACAGGTTCTACATCATTCTGATCACAATTGGTATCTGCTGGGATAGTTAATGTTGTAAAGACCCCAGTAAAATTACCCATAGTAAGGTTGTTAGTCGTTGAGGAATATGTTCTATATCTTATTTGGTACTGATGTGTTGAGTCAGTAAGAATTACGCCGGATACATGATGACCAGTGCTAAAGTTACTTGGCCTAATATATCCCCAGTATGTAGGGTGAGTATCGTTTAAATTTCCCTTAGTTCCAGAGCTAGAGAACCAACTACCGGTACTTTGGTTTGAATACTGCATTCTGCCCAGTGGTTTCCATATGTTGCCATCATGTGAGATTTCAGCTTCTATATGAATGTATGAATTGTAATTAAAGGATGCTGAAGTACTGTTTCTTTGAAATTTAAACTCTAACTTATCAGCTCCATAGAGGTTACAAGATACATAATCTGTACTTACTGTAAAAAAGTCCTCTGTACCACAATCAATCGTTATTAAATCATTTATAACTTCTGTACCGTATGATCCGCCTTCTGTGCTCTCAATGTGATATTTAATCAATACAGTATCATTGTCTCCGTAAGATTCTGGAAGAGTCACCGAACCGTTACTCGTATTTGCATTTAATGTAGCGACAGACCAGTTCGTATCATAACCCTGGCTATTCTTATTTATTTTGTAATAAAAATAATTAGTAGTACTAGAAGAGTTCGTGTAATTTATCCTTAATTGTTGTGAACCGTTGAAACATTGTTCTGGTGTTGTATTTTGTTCAAATGTTACGGATGATACATCAGAGGAACAGTCGATCAATACTGTATTCGTGGTGGTGAAGGCACCAGTAGGTGGTGATGTTGCTGCGTATCTGTACTGCATAACAACTGTCGTACCCTGAGGAATTGTATCCTGTATGGTATATGTTTTAACCTCACCTGGAAGAATCATCTGATAGAGTGTGGCGTTACCGTTATTTGGATCATAGAAGGCGTCGGTATAGTTTTGCCCCAGATCGGTTGAGTACTGTATATGAAAATAACCAGTAGCCCAACCATTGTTGCCAATTGTAATGGTCGGTGTCGCACCACCAGTTACACATGTTCCTAAAGCAATAGATGCTGTGCTAGCTCCAACAGTTGGACAGTTAACTGTCTTTTCCGCTGAATAATAGGTATTAGAATTTGAGAAATCTCCACTTATATAGGAGAACTGAAATTTATATTTAATTTTGCCTGCATGATTAACTGTTAATTCTTTTGTATAGGTAGAACCCATTGCATAATTAGTTTCAATAGGTGTCCAGTTACTTCCACTATCTGTCGATTGCCAAAGGTTCAGATAATATTGCACACCGCTTGGTCTTGTAAGCGTGAGTGTAGAGAGTGCAAAACCGCCAGTTTCAATTGTATTTTGACATTCGCCAATAGTAACAAGATCGCTGAAAGTATCGTTTGCAGAATCAGTAGTAGTAGTTGTTCCCCATCCAGATGAATTTATTTCAGGTTCACAATCAGTAGTTCTCTGTTCTGTAGTTTTATTGTGATTTCCAAGTGTTATCCATTCAGTTGTGCCAAGTTCATTCTCTGCATACGCTACTTTATACCTTATTTTCATAATCGATCCTGATACAGCCCTAGTTGAAAGATATATGTACCGATTATTAGATGAATTTGCCATATTTAGATTATTTGTTGCTTGAACTGCCGTGTATCCGTCAGCTGAAAGACTTCCTGAACCGTTATTTACAGCGAAGTAATCATTGTCGTGGAAAGTATCATCCATTCTATAAAAAAGATTATTGGTATTAAAATTGGCACCGTTATCAATTGAAACCTCAAATGCATACCACAGAGATGTTCTGTTGGCATCATTATAGTTTTGGTTATACAAGACCCAGCCCATCCACTGCTTGTTGTCTACACAACTATTTTGTTCGTTAGAAGGTCTTGTTTCGTATTGATAATTGTAGTCATTATGTGGATCTACATTTAGATCACAGTCATGATGATAACTTAACCCACTTGTTGGAGAGCTTAAATACTGATAAGGATAAGCTTGCGTATTCCAAGTTGGATTCTCTGAATAAGATTTTTGAATCCTCCAGAACATGTAAGCGTCTTCATTAACCGCATAGTTTTTTGCACCAGAAGTGTGTACATATGTAGTATTAGCAGCTACTGAGAATGTCGTGGCATCTGACGTCAAGTAGTTCAAATTATAGGAAGAACTTCCGCTGAGTGTTGAGGCAGTTCTTGATGGGTTAACTTTAAAATAAATTGTTTGTGATTCGTTGTTGGTTATTGTCAACGTTGATGTCTGTCCAGCTGAGCTACAGGCGGTAACATCATAACTTGCAGTGATATCTGGTATACATTGATGTATTTGACCGTTAGTGAGTTCATACGGATACGCCGTAGTGTTGGTCCAATCCGGTGTCTCAATATAAGAGCCCTGCACAATCCACTGCATATATCCGTAAGCTCCATCAGGGTAAAGCTTTCTCATATTTGGACTGTTTGATGCATCATATGTAAGTGTAGAATTTGCCGGAACAGAGAATGTAATTGCTTCGCTATTAAAGTCATAATTCAAACCGTTAGCTGAGCTGTAATCATAATATGTATCGTTTCTTGTAGGAACTGCTCTGAAATACAGAGTCTGGGATTCGTTGTTGGTTATTGAAAGTGTAGAGTATTGACCAGTAGCTGAACATTCACTAAATGATGCTGATAGTGAGTAACTAGCAATACAGTTTGCCTCTCTACTAAATACTGCCCAAGATGCATTTGTTGTAGAGTCAGTTGGGTTTGTCGCAGCAATTCGATACCTAAAATATCCTGTGGAGGAGGTTGCTATCTGTTCAGGCGATTCAAAAGTGATACTCTCCCCATCAGCTAATGCCCGACCATCGACTACATCTACCCAGTTCGTATTATTTGTCGACCACTGAACATCTATAAAACCAGCGTATGCATCGTTTGACGCATTGAAGTTTGTTACAGTTAGTCTTATAGTTGCATTACCTGATCCATCACAAATCTGACTAGTAGACTGGCTTACAAGAGTATAATTATTACTGCTGTTTGTCCCAGCTCCACCATTACCCCACCAATCACAATCTACTGGGCTATTTGCGGTCCATCTAACCCAACTATCTCCAGATTTTAAATAACTACCATTTTGTCTCTGCGTAAACGTACCTTCAGTGTGACCCACGTTTGATAGATCTGTAGCTTGGTACTGATATCTGTAAGTTCCATACACCATCTTGTACTCTGGAGTTGTACCGTTGTATACAAGTCTTGTGTTCCATACAGCACTTTCTCCGGCAGGAATTTGTCTTTGTGAATCTATCCAATCAAAGTTTGCGTTACCTCGGTAGTCTCTCTCTGCGACTGCAAACCACATTGTTGTGTTTCCAGTATTATTTACTGTTACAGTGTGATACAAAAAATCGTTAGTACATGATGCTCCAGGAGTAGCTGTTATGGTAGCTGAATATGTTGGACAATCTATCGTTCTTGAAGTGGCTGCAGTAAATCCTGTTGTGGCTGTTGGATTAGCGTTGGCAAAAAGATATTGAAACTGAACTTGTTGACCATTTATAACTGAGACAGGCATAGAGATTGTTTCTGGAGATCCTGCAGAGACGGCCTCGCCGTCAATGAATGTTGTCCAAGACCCATTTCCAATCTTGTACTGCACATCAAAATATGTAGTTACTGTACCAGTATTTGTGAGTGTCACTGAAGGTGTAGAGGATCCTCCATCACATGTTCCAGCAGAAGTACTTACCGTACCAGCTGCATAATCACCGCAACCTGAACCTGTTAGAAGGTCTCCGACTGTGTAGAAATTTCCAGATGATGGATTAGATGAGCCGTACCGCATTTGGAACTCGACCGTCTGTCCACTGTATACCTGTGGTATACCACTCGCGGGGAACTGCCCATTTGGAGTAATCTCTTCTCCATTTAATAGATCAACCCAAGAACCTCCGGAGATTCTGTACTGTACATCAAAGTACTGAGTTGTTCCTCTGTTGTTGGTAATAAGCAAAGATGGCTGTTGGTAACCACTAGCACAGGTGCCAAGTGATGTTTTAAACGTAGGTCCAAATGGATCATATGCATTAGGTCCACAAGATGCACCATCGGAGTTGTCTGTAGTAAATGTTGTTCCTTTTTGTTCAACTGTATATGAATTAGTGCCTAATCGTTTTACTTCAAACCTGTTACCAAGACCGTCATCAATGATAAAACGGATCTCTCCTTCTGGAGTTTTGTAACTGTAGCTAGCTAATGTCGCTGAGACATTAGAAAATGCAGAGTTCGTTGGCGTAACTTCAGAGATAGTGTTGTTGTCTTTGTCGTAGAGTATAACTTTATTTGCTAACGCATTGTATGTTGCTATTTCATATCCATCCCAGCTTCCAATGTAAGAAAAGTCAGCGGCATTAATAGGGGTGACCATTCCTGGATCAGAAAATGTTGTCACACCACCAGTAGCAACGTTATAAATATAACCATGCTCAAAACCAGCCTGAGCCATATAAATTTGGTCATTACCGTTGGCATTTACAACATAATCACCTGATGAAAACCCGTAATATCCATTTACACCACTATAAAAGTTATTGTCACCGACTTGTTGGTAGTCTGCGATATGAGCTAGTGGAGTTAGTGTTGCTGTTGTGCTGGTTGTCGTATCTCGATTAATTGTAAAGAGATGTGTACCATGCCCGTCGGAAGTTATGGTTACATACATAACCCCTGTTGGTGACATCGCCAACGCGTTAATACCTTTAACCGTTCCAGCAATATTGGATGTTGAACTAAAGTCAACAGTAACTGTTGTACGCTGGATTGTTGTTGTCTCTGTTGCAACATATTGATCAATAGTGAAACTAGTAGAGGAATAATCCCAATCTAGTTTATAAAAATATGCTCTCGCATATGCATCGTTACATTGCCAGTTACTGTTTGCACTTGCCTCCTCTTGCGGCACAGCCCAAGAAGTGATAAATACAATTGAAAATAACGCAATGTAAGTTGTTGTTTTGAGTATTTTTTTGATAGTTGACGAGTTAATATAAGACGCAAAATTTAAATACCAATAAATGTACTTATTTCTCATACTACCCAACAACATTTTGATTAGATTTGATTCTAATCAACTTATTTCAGTTTAACTAGAATCCATTAAAAGTAAAGTTCATTGGTTAATAATTTTTTCCCTCATTTAGGGTTTTAAGGGTGTATCAGTACTGTTTGAGAATATTGTCTACAAGTTTTTCAGAAGTTTTGAGGAAATATTCATCTGTATATCTATTAAAAAGTACTTGATCGCCAATATTCAAAGCATACTCGAACATCGCTCCTCTGAATGCGGTTGCAATATTTAGGGCAATTTCATCTGCCTGATCTTTGTATTCATCAGTTGTGTTTAATAACGCTGAAATAGCCTGCACTGGGTCTTGGTCTAACCATTTATCAACTTTGATTAAATTAAACATTTGAGTTATTAGAACCTTGCCTGTGTACCCAAGGCTGATTAAACTTTCAGCGTAAGTTACAGGGATCTGTTTTATTTTTTCAATAGAACTTAAAGACTCATCTAGAATTGTTGCTCCCATATTTGCAGCAACATCCATTTTTGAATGCACTATAGCTGAATACACATCCTCCATCCTTTCAGGAAAATGGTTATATGCAGTTGCAGGTGATACTCCAGCCTCTTTAGCAATCTGTGTTAAAGTTACTTCCCTTATGTCTCCAACTTCATTAATTACTTGAACTGCTGTATTGATCAGTCTTTCCCTATTAAGGTCGTAAATATTTTGTTGCCTTAATGCTCTTCCGTCTCTTATAGAAGTCATAGGCAGATATTAATCCATGAATATAATCTTTTTAAATATTTTTTTTATAAACACTCTTTGATTGTATTTTCAACCAATGATGAATTGGCTTTTTCCACAAAATATTTTTCTTCATTTTTTGTATTTTCAACTCTAAATTCATCAATTGTTTTAGAAATTACATCACTAAATTTTTCTGGTGAAGCAGTCGCTACCCCGACTACTGGAAGGGTAGAAGAAAAAGTAACACTTGATGATAATGCCGTTGCAGTGTGCGGATCAATTACCCATCCATAATTTTTATAAAATAAATCAATCTCTTTTAAAATCATTTCGTCATTAAAAGATAGGGAAGAGAAAATGTTTTGTAACCTAACAACTGACTCCTCCGAAAGTTTTGCGATTTTCTCATTTTGTAGCTGATCATAAAACGATGAAGCATCACCTTCAAAATTGTAAATCAATCTCTCTAGGCTGGAAGGGATTTGAATATCCATACTCGGAGCAACTGAGGGTATGGTTTCTTTAGGCTCTAATTTTCCTGTAGAGATAAATCTAGTTAAAACATCATTAACATTTGAGGCACAAAATATTTCATTTATTGATAGACCGTTATCTCTTCCAAACCAAGCAGAATAGGCATTTCCAAAATTTCCTGATGGTATGGCAATATTAATTGGAGATGAAAACTGCTTTGTAAGCCAAACATAATAAGCAGTTTGACCCATCACTCGAAGCCAGTTTATAGAATTTAATGAGACAACTTTTCTGTTGAATGAATTACTTTGTAAAAGTTTCTTTACAATTTTTTGACAATCATCATAAGAACCTTCTATAGCTATGTTCAAAACATTGTCTTGAATTACCTCAGTCATTTGTCGTCTCTGGTATTCACTCACTTTGTTATGTGGATGAAGTACAACAATGTCAATATTTTTTGAATTCTTTACTGCTTGAATTGCAGCACTGCCAGTATCTCCACTGGTAGCAACAATTACCATGCCTTTTTCTCCAATCTCACCTAAGCGTCTGTCTGCTATTGCGCCTAGGGGTTGAAGAGCATAGTCTTTAAAGGATTTTGTTGGCCCATGAAATAGCTCCATCACATATTTGTTTTCCTCTATTTTTTTTAATGTTGGTGTTGGCGAGCTTTCAAATCCTGAATAAATTGATAAATCTTCAACATATTTCGCAGAATTTTTATCAAGTGCAATAAAGATGGTTTTAACAAAATCCTCATAACTTAAGTCCTCTTCTGTTAAATGATTGAGGTTATCAATTGTTAGCGAATCAGGTAAATAAAGGCCTTTATCCGGTGCTAATCCCGAAAGAATAATATCCTCAAAAGAGATTTTCTCTTCATATCCTCTTGTTGATTGATACTGTACCACTTAGACGTATACGCGAAGTGTTGAGGTCACAGTTGTGACGGAATCTAATGCTGAAATTTGATCAATAGAGTTCTTTATATCTTTTTCAGGTGCTTCATGGGTAACTAAAACAAGTTCTGCTTTATCTCCCCTTCCCTCTTGGATTACACTTTCAATGCTTACGTTATTCTCTCCAAAGGTTCCAGATATTTTTGCTAAAACTCCGGGTTCATCATTAACAGAAAGCCTAATAAACATACTTGATTCAACATCCTCAAAACTTTTCATCTCACCTTTAAATTCTCTTAAAGGATACCAATTTGTTTGATTGGAACTTAATTGATGGCATGCACTTAAGACATCTCCAATAATTGCACTTGCTGTAGGTTCTGCACCCGCACCTGGTCCTGAAAACACCAACTGATTGATATTTTCTCCCTCAACAACAACTGCATTTAATGCTCCTCTTATTGCAGCTAGAGGGTGTTTCATATCAATTAATACCGGATGAACCCTTGCATTAAAGCCATCCTTATTATCGATCTGTGCAACCAACTTAATTGTCTTTCCTAATCTTGCTGCCCATTCGAAATCTTCTTTCGTAATTCCAGAAATTCCATCAGTAAATAGTTCATCCGAACTCGGAGAGACTCCAAAACAAAGAAGTGATAGAATCACAGCTTTGTATTTTGCATCTAATCCCTCAACATCATTTGTCGGATCGGGTTCTGCATATCCGAGTTCTTGTGCAGTTGATAATGCATCATCATAAGAACTTCCCTCTTCCATTGAAGTAAGCATGTAATTACTGGTTCCATTAATTATTCCTAAAACTTTGGACAATTCTTCACCTCTGAGACTTTCAATGAGCGGTTTTAGGACTGGAATTCCAGCAGCCACAGCTGCTTCAAAATAAAGACATGAATTATTTTCTTTTGCAGTTTGAATTAAATCAACACCCGCATCAGCAATGATATCTTTGTTTGCTGTAATAACGGCTTTTCCTTTTTTAAGTAATGCACCTATATACTCTTTTCCAGGATCAATTCCACCGAGTACCTCAATTACTAAGTCAATTGAGTCGTCATTTAGAATATCCTCAAAATTATCAACTAATATATCAGCTGAGATTGCTCTCTTTTTACTTTTATCTTTTACTAAAACCTTTTTTACATTTAATCCAACTATTCCTTTGTCTAGATCAAGAAGACGTGTGATAACTGCTGAACCAATATTTCCAGCACCTAACACAGCAACATTAAACCTATTATTTTCCATATTTAGTAAGGATAAATGTTATTCAGATTGAAACAACAGTTTTTTATTCATGACTTTTTGAGTATTTTTCTCAAAGGTGTCATTTAAAGATTTTTCTCTAATTTATATAAATCGCAATATGAAATCATTTCAGCAATCCATTTACGATCACTCATTGATAAAATCTCTAAATCTATGTAGTTTGTCCATTTACCTCCAAAATAGTAAACAAAAATATCAGCTAAATTTTCCTCTCCTCCAAAT
Source organism: uncultured Candidatus Actinomarina sp. (assembly GCA_902627635.1). Classification (GTDB taxonomy): domain Bacteria; phylum Actinomycetota; class Acidimicrobiia; order Actinomarinales; family Actinomarinaceae; genus Actinomarina. The sequence goes on along the minus strand of CACOKA010000002.1, from coordinate 35,494 downwards.
TTTTCATGGGCTAAGTTTCTATAACTCTCCCCACCTGGGAGTTTGCATGTTCTCAATGTTAAAAATGAATACGCATGAGCTGATTCATGAAGAAGTATGTCATTTAAGTATCCAGATGTAAGACCTCTATCTGAAATCCAAATTGATTGTGACCAATCGTTTCCATAATTACCTTCCCCGTCATAACCAACAGGATCAAAAACTCCATATACGCATTTATCAAAGAGCTTTTGTCCATATGGATGACAGCCATTGAGAACAATTATCTCTTCTTTAATCATTGTTCTAAATGTATCTGGTAATTGATTTACAGCAATTTGAATCAGTAAATTTGCTTTTTCATCTCCTTCGTAGCCAGGAAATCGATCAATAAAATCTTTATATCCAAATTTTTCGTAGAGTGTTCCAATTCTTTCAGAAGGTGTATGCATTGTAATTATATTTTCTATTGGATCTGTCGGTGGTGGAGTTTCAGTAGTTATTGGTATTGAAGTAGTTTCTGGAATAGTAGTGGATGAAGTGACTGGAATAGTTGTAGGAGTTGTGGAACTAGAAGCAGCTAGAGGATCCTCAATAATTAATCTGTCAAGAGATTTTAAAGCTCTGTCAGCTGCTTGCTTTAAATTATCTTGAATAGTTGTTGATAGTTTGTCAGTTTCTAAATCCAAATCATCAACATTTTGTCCACCACCATTATTAGTAATTTCTTGAGTTGTGGTGTCTACATTTTGTGAACATGCAGCTAACAAGATTAAGACAACAAAATACTTTCTTAACATTTTTTACACATTAAAGTCAACAAGATTAATTGTAGGTGGTATATATCCAGAAAATACAAAAATAAAAAAAGTAAATACTCTCAAACCCATAGAAAAAAATTGTATTTTAGGTAACGTTCTATTTCAAATAATTTAAGTGAGCTTTTGTTTAACTATTTTACTCACTACCGATCCATCTATGCCATCACCTTTTGCCATAACTGCACCGATTACTCTTCCCATTTGTGAAATATCTACATCTCCTAATTCAGTCAAGACATCATCAACTATTTTTTCAACTTCGTCCTCGCTAAGTTGTTCAGGTAGATATGTACTTAGGAAATCTATTTCAAATTGAATTTTGTTAGCCATATCAACACCTTTTTCACCAAGCGACTGATACTCCTCTACAGCTTTTGCCATTTTTTTTACATATGAGGAAATGACTCCAAGCACAAGCTCATCATTAACCTCTTCACCTTTTTCAGCTTTCTTTTTTGCTATCTCAGTTTGAATTTGTCTAATAGCATCAAGTTTTGGTTTATCTTTTGCTTTCATTGCTTCTTTCAAAGCTGCACTTAAATCATCGGCTAAAGCCATAATCTCTCTTTCTGTCAATCTAAAGTTTATCACCAATATCTGTGACTACACCATATACATTCATATTTAAAATATTCATAATCTCGTCACTATCATTAACAGTCCAAACAACACATCTCTCTTTTGGTAATTCAAAATTTCTTGAATAAAATATTTCCTTCTCAACCATAAACATTAACTTTGGATCTAAATTGGATATCGCTTTGCTTTCAAAAAGCTGATTCTCTTTATCAATCAATATTCCATACCTAGATTTAAAGTTTTCTCTATTGTTAAGTATTGTCTCCCAGTCAAAAGACGAAATAATATCATCTTGTTTGGTAAGATTTGTAACCTTATTTATGAATATTTTATTTAATTCACTTTCTTCTTTATTAACCTTTAATTCAAAATTTGCACGTCCTTTGATTTGATCTCGTGATACAAAATGAATTTCAGAAATATCAATGTCAATAAACGTTTTAATTTCTGATAATGTTAATTCCTCAATTTTTTTGTTTTCAATTGTTGGATCGTGATAAAAAATGAGTTGCTCATCTTTAGTTATACGTATATCAGTTTCGACAAAATCGCATATTTCAAGGGCTTTATTAAGGCTTTTTATAGTGTTTTCGATGTAAATTTGCGGTAAACCTCTATGACCAAAAATTTTTCTCAAAATGCTCCCTTATGTTACCAATTTTAGTACAATAAATTCACTAGATTGTGAAACAATTCACAAAGTAAGGAATAATGTGCAAATAGTAAATTTTGACTTAGAGCAAGAAGTTTGGATGCAAGAGGGAGCATGCGTTTTCGCAGATCCCGATCTATTTTTTCCAGTTGGTTCGTCTATGAAAGCACTGAAACAAGCTGCTGAAGCAAAAGCAATTTGTAATGAATGTGATGTAAAAATTGAATGTTTAGAATATGCTATTCGTACAAATCAAGATTCTGGTGTTTGGGGCGGAGCAACAGAAGACGAGAGAAAATCAATTAGAAGAGAGTACAAAAAAACAGGTACTCTTGTGTCATCCTAGACTAAGCCCGCTTCCCTTTTATCGGTATCATCTACAAACTCAATAGAATGTATTTGTTTTGCATTTATCCCTATCTCACCATCTTCATCTTTGATCCAATACATTCCACCGTTTTGAATTAGCTCTTCAATTTCTTTTGTAAATTTTTTCTTATCATCAACTTCGGTCTGAAATTCTTTCATTGAACCAAGTAGTGCGATTTTTACTTTTTGCTTAGCCACAATATCTCCTTATAAAACGTTTTCACCCATAAATATTGCGGAGACTGAATCATCCGCAAAAATAGATGTTAGTGCCGTTGCAATAATAGAGGAAACGGAGAGAATGTTTACATTTCCAATTTTTTCAATATTTCCATTTTGTTTAAGAGTATCTGTCACAACAATTTCTTCAATGGGAGTATCTTTAAGTTTTTCCACACTTTCGTCTGAAAAAATTCCATGAGTTGCTGCTACGCTTACAGATTTTGCACCTCTTTCAATTAAAGCTCTTGATGCAGCGGCAATTGTTCCTCCTGTGTCAATTATGTCATCAAATAAAATTGCGTGTCGATCCTCGACTTCACCGATAACTGTAAATGCTTTAACTTCATTATGTATCTTTGGATCTCTCTTCTTGTGTACAAAACCAACGTAAGCCTCCATATTTTTTGCAAAAGTTGTAGCTCTCCTCACCCCTCCAGCATCAGGAGAAATTATTGTTATAGGCTCTTGAAATTTTTCTTTGAAATAATTTACAAATAGTGGCATAGCTGTCAAGTGATCAAATGGCTGATCTATAAATCCTTGAATTTGTTGAGTGTGTAAATCAATGGAAACAATCCTATCTGCTCCAGCTGCAATAAATAAGTCAGCAACTAATCGAGCTGAAATTGGCTCTCTTGGTAGTGCTTTTTTATCTTGTCTTGAATATGGATAAAAAGGAAGCACAGCAGTAATTCTCTTTGCAGACGCTCTTTTCAAAGCATCTACAATTAAAAGCTGTTCCATAATTGTAAAGTTAACTTGGCCTGAGTGGCTTTGCATTACAAAACAATCAGCACCACGAACACTTTCTTGTAGACGTATATAAATTTCTCCATTTGCAAATTGAGTTTTATCAACTTCGGCAAGTTCGGTTCCAAGTTCTTTTGCAACTTTATCAGCTAGCTCGGCATTTGATGAACCTGAAAATAAGAGCATTTTCTTTTTGCCGGCTCTTTCAATCATTTCTTTCCTTTTTTATTCTTTCGATCCATGTAGCCCTCAATGTTTTTTTGATCGTTTCTTTCAATACCAAGAGCTCCTGCAGGAACATCTTTTGTAATTACAGACCCAGCACCTACCATAGCTCCCTCGCCAATAGTTACAGGAGCAACAAGCATTGTATCTGAACCTACAAATGCATTTTTCTTTATTTCAGTTTTATGTTTTTCTTTACCGTCATAATTTACTGTTATTGCTCCAGCTGAAAAATTTACATCTTCTTCTAACTCTGCATCTCCAACATAGGCAAGATGGGGTACCTTACTACCTTTTCCAATTTTTGAATTTTTTGTTTCTGCAAAAGCTCCAACTTTTACATTTTCATCAAGAACAGATCCTTTTCTTAAATGAGCATAAGGACCAATATTTGCTTTACCTTTTATTTCAGCTTCATCAATAACTGAAAATTGAACAATGGAGCCCTCCCCTATTTTTGAATCATTAATTATTGAGTTTGGTCCGATGACACAATCTTTTTCAATATTTGTTGTTCCAGTTAAATGACAATTAGCGAGAATTTTCGCTCCTGAGGCTATCTCAACAGATTTATCTATGTATGTTGAATTTGGATCTTGAAAATATACACCATTTTCCATATGAGATTCAATTAATTCTTTACGTAGCGTGTTCTCAACATCATTCAGCTGACTCATGGAATTTATACCTTGTATTGAATCTTCATTTACTTGTACTATAACCCTTTCAAGTTTGTTTTGAAAAGCTATATTTATTAAATCTGTAAGGTAAAACTCTTTTTGATTATTTGAACTTTCTAAACTTCCAATATTCGAATTTAAGAAATTTATATCTATACAATATATTCCAGAATTAATTTCATTGATGAGTTTCTCAGTTTCACTAGCATCCGATTCTTCAATTATCTTTTCAAACTCTTCATTGTTTTTTACAATTCTTCCATACCCAAACGGATTTTGAACATTTGCTGAAATTAATCCAATTGCGGCATTACTTTCTACAACATCATTTACTAATTTATCTATATCTTTTTTTCTTATTAAAGGAACATCACCTGGAATCACGACTAGGTATTGACTTTGGTCACTATTAAACTCACTGCTCTCTAATAATGTAGAAATAGCATGACCTGTACCAAGCTGTTCTTTTTGTACAACTGGAATAAAAGTTTCAGATAATGTTGAGGATACTTTTTCTGATTGATGTCCAACAACTACATATTTATTATCAAAATGACTAATTGCTTCTTGAGCATAAACAATCATAGGGATTCCTAATACATTATGAAGAACTTTTGGAAGAGAGGACTTCATTCTTGTCCCTTGACCAGCAGCTAAAATTACACCTGAAATACTCATTTAATTTTTGGCTGGGGGAGAAGGACTCGAACCCTCAACGTTGGGACCAAAACCCAATGTGTTGCCAATTACACCATCCCCCATTACTTGTCTTAATTCTAATCCGAAATTGTTTCCAAACTAAAATCAATTTTTTTTACTACTTTTACAATTCTAAATTGGTTCTCGTCTATAAGGTCAATCTTTTTTTGTAGGTTCTCTAAAGTGCCCAAACAAAACATTGAACTACCGCTTCCAGACAAAAAGAATCTCTCCCCTGTTGTTGATTCTAAATAATCTTTTACTTTTATTAATTTAGGTTCAATTGTTGAAGATGCATTCCAGAAGTCATTAAATATTTCTATACCGTTATAAATGTCTAATATCGTTGAAGTATTTCCATGTCTATCAAATTCAGAAAATGCATCTCCTGTTGTGATAGTCTCTTTAGGTACTACGAGTAACATATTCATTTCAAAATCGATTGTTTTAGGTTCGATAATATCACCGACTCCTTTCACAAACGCTGGCTTACCAGTTATAAAAAAAGGTACATCACTACCAATTTTCTCTACAACATCTTTATTAGATGGAATAGATAGGTCATATGTTTGAGACAGCTTTGAAATTATTGTCCCTGCGTTAGAACTTCCGCCACCTAAGCCAGATTCTGTAGGAATATTTTTAATTATATTTATTTCAAAATATTGTGAAAAATCATTAGTTTTTCTGATTAAATCTAGAGTTTTAGAGACCGTATTGTTATCTGGGATATCTGTTGAGTCAAAAGTGATAATATCCTTATCATTATCGATCTCTTTGATCTCAATAACATCATAAAAATCAATTGGAATTATTAAAGACTCAATTTTGTGAAGTCCATTAATTACTTCATCTAACACTCTTAGGTTTAGATTTATTTTTCCAAACGATTTAATTTTCATTTTAAGTTTTCCGCGATTGCTAGGTAGTCTTCAGGAGTTAATTCCTGTGGTCTTAGATCTAGACTTAGTGATAGTTTCTCTGATGTTTCTTTATCAACATACCCATATAAAGCTGTCTTTATTTTTTTTCTTTTTTGTTGAAATGCAATTTTTGAGATTTCAAAAGCTTTCAATCTCAGTTCTTCATCAATGAGAGTTTCTCTTTGTATTGTTAAAACTGTTGATAAAATTTTTGGTTTCGGTTCAAAACAATTTTTACTTACATTGAACTGAATTTTTGTATTAGTAAATAATGCACATAATACAGAAAGTGATCCATATTGCTTAGTATTTGGTTTTGCGACCATTCTTTCTGCCACTTCATCCTGAAGCATCACAACATATCGATGTATTTGTGGAACTTCAGTTATCAACTTGACCAATAATCGGGTACCAATATTGTATGGCAAATTACCAACCATTATCCACCATGGGCCAGATAATTGAGTGTAGTCATAATCCATTGCGTCTTCATTGATAACTTCTATATTGGGAACATCAAGAAACCTTTCATTAAGAAGGCCAACCAAAGCATCATCAATTTCTACAGCTTTAATCCTGTAATTATCTTTTAGTAATTCATTAGTTAGTGAACCTGTTCCAGGTCCAATTTCTATAATTGGATCTGCCAATTGACCCTGTACTAGTTTTGTAATTTTTCTTGAGATATTTGTATCAATTAAAAAGTTTTGTCCCAAATTTTTTTTGGGTTTTATATTTAATTTATTAATCCAAAAAATTTCGCTCAAGATTACCTCTTTAATAATCCTCTAGAATTTTTAATTGTAATTTCAGATAATTTTTTTTCATCAATTTCTAATAAGTTTGATATTTTTGATGCTGTGTGAGCTATAAAGTTTGGTCTGTTATCTTTGCCCTTCAGGGGTACTGGTGTTAAGTAAGGTGTATCTGTTTCCAACAGTAGTCTGTTCATTGGTATCTCTTTGACAGATAATTGTAAATCTTTTGCGGTTTCATAAGTAACTATTCCAGATATTGAAAAATAAACATCTAATTCTCTAAATCTTTTAGTCCATTTTCTACCCCCTGTCCATGAATGTAAAATAATCGGTGATGAGTTATTAAACTCAACTAATAAATCATATGTATCTTGAAAACTATCTCGACAATGGATAATAATTGGTTTATCTAACTGCTTAGAAAATTCTAGGTGAAACAAAAAACTTTCTCTCTGTTGATCTTTTGTTGATAAATTTCTATAAAAATCAAGCCCTGTTTCTCCAATTAAATCTGCCTCACTAAAAAGCTTTTTTAAGTCTTCTCTTTGTGTATTCAAAAGTTTTGCATCATGAGGATGAAGACCCGCAGACCAATAACTTTCTAGATCTAAACTAGAACTTATCTCTTTTGCCTTTAAAGATGATTTAACATCAACTCCTGGAATTATTAAAAATTCAATGTTTTTGCAGTGAGTTTCATCAAAATCTTCATTTAAAAGCTGTAAATGACAATGGGTATCAACCCATTTGAATTCCATAAATGATTTCGATTTATTCACTACTATAAGAATAGGAGTATTAAAAATATGGTCAAAGGCAATAAATCCAAGATAGACAATTTAGGAAGAGTCGTAATACCTAAGTCAATTCGAAAAGCTCTAAATGTTGAACACAATGATGAAATATCTATGCATGTCGAAAATCAAGCTTTAATAATTACAAAAAATAATAACGTATGCACAATATGTGGAAAAGAGAAAATCGAGATACAGATTAAAGATAAATTTTTGTGCAAAAACTGCGTTGATACCATTAAAGATTTTTAATTAGATCATAAACTTTATTTACTTTTTCCTGTGTTATCGATGAAATAATTTTTGCTATCTCTCTTTTTGGAACCTTGTATTCAATCAACTTTTTCGCTAAAGCCTCGTTATCTACATCAATATTTTTAATCTTTTGTGATCTACTTATAACAAGAGTTATCTCTCCCTTATATTTTGTGTCAGGAATGTCCTTCAAGAGTTTCTTTGCGTTACCTCTATAAATAGATTCAAATTTTTTTGTAAGCTCTCTACAGACGACTATTTCATTTTCTATATTCTTACTAGCAAATTCTTCTAGGTCTTTTTTTAATCTGTTAGGAGAAGTGAAACATATCAATGTCAATTCAGTATCCATAACAATATCAAAAAATTTAGTTCTCTCTTTTCCAGATCTTGGAATAAAACCCAAAAACGTAAACTTATCTGTATCAAAACCTGATAAAGTCAGAGCAACCAAAACACTTGATGGGCCTGGTATAGATATAATATTTACGTTTTTTTTCACTAGTTCTTTAACAAGCATGCTTCCAGGATCTGAAATGAGGGGTGTTCCAGCATCTGAAATCATAGCAATTGATTTTCCATCATTTAAAAAATTGATTATCTCATCAATTTTTTTTACTTCATTTCCCTTAAAATAGGAGTAAACTTCCTTTTTTAAATTCAAATGTGATAATAATTTTTTTGCTACACGTGTATCCTCAGCATAAATAATATCTACATCAGACAAAACTTGATTCAATCTACTTGATATGTCGTTCAAATTCCCAATTGGGGTTGGACAAATATAAAATGATCCCATTTTAAAAGTTGGTATTGCACTGGTCAGAAGTACATTCACTAAGGAAATCAATAATAAATTCTTGATCGTTTGATAGTGCTAATCTTAAATAGTTTCCATCATTGTAAATCCAAAAATTTGTATCACCTTCATATAAGATTCCATTCCAACTTGAATTGTTTGATCTCTTAGTAAATCTTGATTGAAAATCAGCCCAGTTTTGAAAAGCATTCGAGATTTCATTCAATTCATTAATATCATCTCCTTGTATTTTGACAGTCATAAATAAATCGTTTTTGTCATTAATGTAATCAACCCACGAACCACCACCTAATCCGATTGCTGCGTTTACAGCATCATTCTGACCAATTTTTGTTTGTAATAGATATACAAGATCTAATGAATCAAGTTGCCCCTCATCAATTACTGAGAATTCATTTAGTTCGAGTGTCTGGATATCAACATCAATGTATGGTTCCTTAGAAAAATATTTTTCAGGCGAATACACTTGTTCTGCAGTAGGTAATTCAAATAATGCCTTGTTAAGTCCCTCCATTCTTTCCATAGTATGAATTTGTTTACCTAAACGACCTCCAAAATCATAATAAAGATCAAATGGAATATAAAAATAAGCCGGAAGCGATACCGAACATCTAAAGTTTGGTCGTTGAGATGTCATGTCTTGTCTTTGATCGAAATCTAGCTCAGCCATCCAATAACCTTGTACAAGGTCTGCTTGAGCTTCCATAATTGATCTTCTTCCCGGATAATCCATAAAATCGTCATTCTCTTTCATAGTGCTATACCAATCTGAAAGACCAACTATTTGACCCTGAAGTGAATGTACCAACTCGTGTACAATTACAGATTGCTCCCAAAGATTTAATTTTTTTTGATTTTTCTCTACTGGAACTCTTAAAATTTGATCAAGTAAATTATATGATCCAGCTGAAGCACACCTTTGAAATTCTACAATAAGTTCTTTCATTTTTTCTGGCGTAGATTCTATTAACCCCCACATGTTCTCTGATAAAACAGCTCTTTCCCACTCACCCTCCTCATAATCTTTATCAAAATCATCAAGGTATGAAGCTGCGTTATAATCTCTGTACCCATCTAGGGTATATAAATTAAATTTTGGATACTCAACAAACGATAAGCCTGTCTTTTTTTCAACATATTTAACAAGCTCATCAAATTGTTCCTTCATCTCAGGACTTACATCTAATAATTCAATTCCAAACTCATCATATGAAATATCTTCTTTAACTTTCTGAACTGTTGTAGAAGTTGAAGAAGAAGTTGTAGAAGTAATTATAGAAGTAGTCTCAATAACTTGATTTCGGGACTCGGGTTCCGATGCACAACTAGATATTAAAGTGATTACTAGTAAATAATTTAGGTATTTTCTCATAGGACTTAAGAATAATTGTAATCTTAAATATTGAGATAGAAATAGGAGGATTCATGGTAAAAGAATTTAGAAATTTTATTAATAGAGGAAATGTAGTTGAATTAGGAGTTGCATTTGTTATGGGTGCATCATTTAAATCATTAGTAGATGTCTTTACTAAAAGGCTAATAGAACCATTAATTGGATTGATTATAAATCTTCCAAACTTAGACAATCTTGGACTGTTTGGAGATGTAGATCCAAACTCTGGAATGCAATCAGGGAGTTTTGGAGCATTTCTTGGAGAAATAATCAATTATTTGATTATTGCATTTGTAATGTTTCTAGTCATAAAAGCTTACAATCATTTTGAAGAAATGGTTGATGATGAAGAAAATGAAGAAGTTGTTGCAACAGAATCAAAGGAAGTAACTCTTCTGAAAGAAATAAGAGACGGTATAAATAATTTACAAACAAAGTAAAGTAACAACCAATGAAACAAAATAATCTGAGAGATTTATATAAATACGCTCAACAAAATCAAACTAAAGTAAAAAGAGGAATCCTCTATTCAATTCTTAACAAGTTGTTTGATCTAGCTCCACCAGTCTTGATTGGCGTCGCAATTGATATTGTTGTAGAAGGATCTGATTCTTTCATTGGTTCATTTGGGTTTGAAGATAGACGACAACAATTAATTATTCTTGCATTTATAACTTTTATAATCTGGGGTTTAGAATCAATTTTTGATTATGTCGCTGCAGTTACATGGAGAAATATTGCACAAGATCTTCAACATTCACTACGTACTGAGACTTTTGAGAAAACACTGGATCTAGATTTAGCTTTTTTTGAGAATAAATCTTCAGGGCGCCTTATGGCTATTTTGAATGACGATGTAAACCAAATGGAACAGTTTTTGAATGAAGCTGCTAATCGTTTAATTCAGACTGCAACAACCGTAATAGTCATTGGAGGGACTTTTATTTATATATCCCCTTTAGTTGCAGTGTTTGCATTTATACCAATTCCTGTGATAATTTTCGGTTCATACAAATTTACACAACGAATAGCTGAGAGATATTCAAAAATACGAAATAACGTTGAATCACTTAATGCTCATCTTTCAAATTCGATTACGGGAATCCTTACTGTAAAAAGTTTTAATCGAAAAGATAAAGAATATAGAAGAATTGAAGAAGCATCACAGGAAGTAAAAACTGCAAATTATGAGGCAATAAAACTATCTGCCGCATTTATACCCATAATTAGAATTGCAATATTATTTGGCTTTACTGCAACACTTTTAATTGGTGGATTTCTTGCATTAGATGGACAAATTAAAGTAGCTATGTATTCCGTTATGTTATTTATAACTCAAAGACTTTTATGGCCATTGACTGAATTAGGAATGATTTTTGACGTCTATCAAAAAGCTATGGCCTCTTTTAGAAGAATAATAAATTTGAAAGCAACCAAACCGCTGATAAAAGATGGAGACATACAGATGGAGGAGCTTAAAGAAAATATTACATTTGAAAATCTTAATTTTGAATATGTACCAAATTTTCCGGTATTAAAAGATATAAATGTTGAGATTGTCAAAGGAAAAACAACAGCGATTGTGGGGAGTACAGGTTCTGGTAAATCTACATTGATAAAATTAATCCTAAGATTTTATGAAAAAAAATCTGGAAATATATTATTCGACAATATCGAAATTGAATCGTTAACTATTGATAGTCTCCGAAGCAAAATAGGATTAGTAAGCCAAGATGTTTTTCTATTTGAAGGCACTGTTTTTGAAAATATAGCTTATGGAAATATAGACGCATCAATTGAAGAGGTTTGGAATGCTGCACGTTTATCAGAATCTGATAAATTCATAAGTGAACTTCCTAGTCAAGAAAATACAATTGTTGGTGAGAGAGGACAAAAACTATCGGGCGGACAAAGACAAAGAATTTCTATAGCTAGAGCAATATTAAAAAATCCTGAAATATTAATACTCGATGAAGCAACTTCAGCAGTTGATAATGAAACTGAAGCTGCAATTCAGGAGTCTCTTGAAACATTGAAAGAAGGCAGAACTGTAATTGCTATTGCTCACAGGCTTTCAACGATTAGAAACGCTGATTTAATTTACGTATTAGAGTCCGGTGAGATTGTTGAACAGGGTACTCATGATGAACTACTAAACAACCAAGGTGTGTATGCAAAATTATGGGATGTCCAAACTGGAAAGATCAAAAGATAAATTAATTTAAGATTTTTGAAACTATCGATTCTCCAATAGCTAAGGAAGCAGTAGCTGCCGGACTTGGTGAATTAAGAACATGTAGTGAGTTTTCTCCCTCTTCAAACAGAAAATCGTCAACTAAATTACCATCTTTATCAACAGCTTGTGCCCTTACACCAGATGGAATTTGTTTTATATCTCTTAGATCAACTCCATTAATTAATTTTTGAATCTCTTTTACAAAAATATTTTTATTTAAGGATCTATACATTTCAGAGATACCAGTCCTGAAATATTTTTTTCCAAGTTTGAGCATTCCAGGAAAAGTTACTACTTTAGTTAAATCTACAAAATTAATATCTGTCCATTTATAACCTTCTTTTGAAAAAGCCAGTACTGCATTTGGTCCGGCTTCAATGTCACCATTTGCTGTTTTTGTTAAATGTATACCCAAGAATGGAAGATCAGGATCAGCCAATGGATAAATCATATTGTTTAGAATTTTATTTTTTGTATTACTTATTTTGTAATACTCTCCCCTAAAAGGAATTATTTTTACATTTGGTGACATATTGTCTAATTTTGCAATTTCATCTGAGAAAAGGCCTGCACAATTTATTAAAAATTCACAGTTGTATGTATCTTTATTTCCTTTTATAGATTTCAAACCATTTATATTTTCAATCTCTTTTATTTCCTCGATATATTTTATTTCTCCACCCATCTCTATAAAATCTTTTGCATATGCCTGAACTACTTCTTTATAATCTACAACTCCAGCCTGTGGAACAAAAAGTCCTTTTAACATAACTGAGCTTGGTTCAATAGAAAGAAGTTCATCATCTCGAACAATTTTTACACCGTCCATGTCAAGCTCAATGCTTCTATCCAATAGATTCTCTAATTTATTTAGATCGTTATCTACTACAATTTTTCCTTCTTGGCGATAATTAATATCTTTCTTTTTTAAATATTCAATCAGCAAATTTCTTCCTCTTATAGAAAGTTCTGACTTACTTGAATTTGGTTTGTAATAAATTCCTGAATGGATGACCCCAGAGTTTCGTCCAGATTGATGGAGTCCTGGCTCTTTTTCTTTCTCAAGAACAACAACACTAACATTTTGTTTTTGTAAGTGAAGTGCTGTAGACAAACCAACAATTCCAGCTCCAATAACTGCATAGTCATATGTATTATTATTAGTCATTTTGGTGGAGGTGCGGGGAGTCGAACCCCGGTCCTTTTAAGCTACCCAACAGCTTCTCCGAGCGCATCTGGTGAAATACTATTGAGAGAGTCACCAGAAACAAATTCTCAATAGTTTTTACCTTAAATCTTAAAAGCTAGCCGGTAATCTAACTCAGCATCCCACATTTCGACGCCGATACTATCCGAGGTGGGAGCCCCGATAGTCGACGAGCAACAATTAAGCTGCTACGGCCAATTTAGGTTTGGCAGTTATCTTTTTTTTCCTACGTTTTTAATGAGGCCCTAGGACCCTCAGCTCGCTACTGAGAGGCTCGCTTCAAAGTCGAAGCCAGTTCACCCCCATATCACTATTATGGCTTTACAATAGTTATTAGCCAATACATATTTTATATGAAAATTGATAAACAAACTTTTGAATTAGACGAAGAACTAAGTATCTCAATTGGTTTTGAGGACAATGATGGATTAATTTTTGTACCTAAAAATGTAAATGTACAAGTTAAAATTGTAAATTATTTCGGAAAGATTGTAATTAATGATTTGTCAATAAAATACCTTGAAGATGAACTATCTCTTTCAAAAGTTGGGTTAGAACAAACCTTAAATAGTCTGGATTTAAAACTTCTTGATAGATTTTTGTTTAAGCAGTTAAGTGACAAAGCAACGTTTAATTATTCACCATTTGATTCATTTTTAGAATATGATTTTTCTGTATATGAAAAATCCAGAAGACCTAGTGATCTTGATTGGTCTATGTTTGGATCTTTGTATGTTTTTGCATGTAATGTAATTCCGGAATCAATAAAAGTAGAGTTAACACTAGCAAAATATTTAAGAGTTTCTGAAGAAGTATTTAAAAGATTATTAAAAAAAGTTCCAGATAAAATATTTAGAAAAACAGGACATCTTGAATCAAGAGGGGGAAATTTAACTTTCGATGCTGAAGAATTAATAAAGAAAAATCTTGTTGATGCCCAAGCGAAACTTTTTGAAGAGAGTCCTTTTTTAAAATTTCACTCTGGTTCTGATTTAGTCTGAGCTCTACTGACCATAGGAATTAGTTTACTAACATCTATTTCCCATATTTCTCTAGATGTGAATCCTGCTTGTTCCCAGGTAACATCTTCTGTTCTGCCATAGGGCTTACCAGAATATCTATTTGATAAATAATCTATATGATCATTAGCGGAAGAGTCTTGAACTATATTTTCTACCACACCTCTTATTTCCCAGCATGTATACATGTCAGTTGGATGAAATATAACAAGGGAAATGTTTGGTTCCTGCCTAATATTCTCTGTTTTTTTTCTTCCTTGTTCTGTGTTGATTAGGATTTTATTATCCTTGTAATCAACCCACATTAGATGATTCTGAATCTCTTTTTCATTAAGTTTGGTTGCTAATGCGCAAAATGCATTGTTATCGATTGCTTGTTTTAGTTCAATTGGAAGTTGCATACGCTTTTATTTTAAGTAAAAATTGTAAATATGGCATTTATAAAATTGTTCAAATTTCAAGAATCTACTGGCCTTCTTAAAAAAGAGTATGAGAAAGGACTTAGAAGAGCTGGGAGAATTTGGAATGTCCTTACTATTCAATCTCAAACTCCCGAAATTTTAAAAAATTCCATGAATCTATACAGTTCAACGATGTTTGGTAATTCAAACATCTCGAGGTTCGATAGTGAATTACTAGCTGTCGTTACTTCTATTTCAAACGAATGTGAATATTGAATAAGGGCACATTTGTATGATCTTCGGTCGGAGACAGATAATCAAAAATTAGTGGATGAAATCGCAAAGGACTGGACAACAAGTTCTATTTCATCAGTCCAAATGGCAATGTGCGAATTTGCAAAAAAACTAACGGAAAATCCAAGTAAAGTTAATAAAAAAGATATTGAATTATTGAGGAGTTACAATTTATCGGATAAAGATATTTCGCAAATCGTGCAGATAATTGCATATTTTAACTACATAAATAGAGTCGCTGACGGACTTGGATTAGAACCAGAAGAGTTTATCGATGAAAAAGGCTATAAAACCAAATAAATATTAAATATTGTTTCATTGATTTTCAAGATATAACATTAAACAATGAGTAATAACTCAAGACTACTTTTTTTGTTCATTGCCTTAATTGGAATAGCTGGATTATCCTATGTTATATTTTTTGATGAGAATACAGATCAGCAAACTGACATCCAAGTAGTAAATGAAATTGAATCTACTACTACAACATTAAGTGACTCCACAACATCAACAACTACTACGACAATAATGGAGCCTACAACAACATCTACAACTACTACAAGCTCGACAACTACAACTACAATTCCACCAAATCAAACAGCTATATATGCTACCCAAGAAGAGATAAATAATAGTAAAAAGATTTCATATGATTTCTTACAAAGTGGTTGTAAAAAAGATGAATCAACTGATTCTGAAAAAGAATGGATTACACCAATTGAATTTTTTACATATGATGAAAATAAAATAAATTTCAGCTTAAAAATTGATTCAACTCTTGGCCTAAAGGTTGATTGTATTGGAAATTTAATAACCTCGATCTTAAATGATACGAGAGGTTGGGTTAAAGTAACCGAGAAAGAATTTCAACTAGTTGAAGATAAAGAGAAGGAATTTGAATTCATCTTTGCATCGCCAGAAAAAACTGACGAGTTATGTTATCCACTCGAGACAAATGGAATTTATTCTTGTAGAAACGAAGATCAAATTATTATAAATTTTTTTAGATGGGTCAATGGCGCTATAGATTTTGGATCGGACTTAGAAACATATAGATTGTATCTTATAAACCATGAAGTTGGACATATTTTAGGATGGGGTCATGTAGGTTGTCCTAAAGAAGGAGCATTGGCACCAGTCATGATGCAACAAAGTAAATCAACTATGGGCTGTAGACCTTATGGATGGCCTATATATGAAATCTTGGAAAAAGAATTTGGTATAAATACTTATTCTTTTTTACCAAGTGAAGACAATTAATTGGTGCCAGTAACAACTAATTGGTTATCTAATTATCGTTAAATTAGATTCTTATAACAAATACTTTTTTATTTTTTTAAATGTTTATTACGCTTGAAAGTTCACCATTCAAAATATCTGATATGTTCTGTACGGTCTCTAAACCAGCTCTAAGCTGTGCTTCTTGTGTTGATGCGCCAAGATGAGGTGTTGTTACTATATTTGATGTTGAAAATGTTTCGTTTATATCAGGTGGTTCTTGGCTAAATACATCAAGGCCGGCAAAAATAACATGATCACTTGACCTTTTAAAAAGTGCCACTTCGTCAACAATCCCTCCCCTTGATGTATTTACTAAAATTCCACCTTTTTTGATTAAATTAAGTTTCTCATCATTGATCATATTTTTTGTTTCTTCATTCTTTACAACATGAATCGATATAACGTCTGAGGTTTTCAACAGTTCATCCAGCTCAACTTTGTTTGCCTCATCTACAGATACATCTACATAAGGATCGTAAAAAACTATGTCCATACCAAATGCAGTTAATCTTTTTGCTACTTCTCTGGCAGCTTTACCAAAGCCGATTAATCCTAATTGTTTTTTATAAAGTTCAGTTCCAAGAAATTTATTTCTATCCCAATTTTTATCTTTTAGTGAGTTATTGGATGTGTGAATGTTTCTAGCGGCAGAAATTATAAGTCCGATTGTTAATTCTGCAACTGAAATTATATTTGCATTTGGTGAATTAGTAACATAAATTTCTTTATTTGTTGCTTCTTCAATATCAATGTTGTCAATACCAACTCCGCATCGTGCAATAATTTTCAATTTATTTGCTTCTTGCAATATATCTTTATTTATTTTTGTACTGCTTCTAATTACGACAATGTCAGTATCAACAATATTACTTATCAATTCCTCAGTTTTGGTTTTGGAATCTGAAATATTTGTAACTTCACCAAGCTCACTTAATTTTTCTATAACTTTATTTTCTAAATTATCACAAACTAAGATTTTCATATTATTTATCTTTTAGTTTCTCTAATGCTAGTTCATGAAGCTCTTTAGAAGCAGAGGCTAAAACATAAACATCTTTATCCTCAAGAGAAAGATTGTTTCCATCCCAGTCAGTCATAACTCCGCCTGATCCTTCAACTACTTTTACAAGAGGTAGATAATCATGTGGAGCAGTAAGTTTTTCAGCCACAATATCAACATATCCACTTGCTAGTAATCCATAGTTATAACAGTCACTTCCTGTTGTTGTTACTTTAACGCTCTCTTCAAGAGATTGATAAGCTCTCCATTTTTTCATACCGAATTGATGACTTGAGGTTGTTGCCATTACAGAGTATTCAAGTTGATCAATTTTTCTACACTTAATTACATCACCATTTACAGTAGTTACATCTCTTTCAAAAGAGATCCATCTTTCTTTCAACGCTGGACAATCAATAACCCCTCCAATAATTTTCTCGTTTTTTACTAATGCAATTAAAGTACCAAAATCGTTCTTTCCAGCCACAAAACTTCTTGTTCCATCAATTGGATCAATATACCATGTATATTCTGACTCATTGTTAAGTACTTCAAACTCTTCACCAACAATATTGTGATTAGGGTAGTTTTTTTCTATTTCTCTTCTAATTACTTGTTCAATTTGTTTATCTGCAAGGGTAACTGGACTTTCATCAGTTTTGATTGTCAGATCCCTTACATCACGAAAGTGAGCCAAGGCTATTTTTCCTGAGATATTTAGAGTTTCATTACAAAAACTTATTAAATTCTGAGTATCCAATTTATTTTCAAACATTACACAAATTATAAGGAGTTTAATTTGTCTGTGAGCTCAACATCTGTAGGTTCAATAAGGAAGCTTCCATCTTCAAAAACTATAGTTGGTATTCTAGGATTTTGATTTTGTATTTTTTTAGCAATTTCAAATCCTTCTTTATCAAAATCAATATCGATTTCAGTAAATTTAATATTTAACTTATCAAAAACTTTCTTGGACCTGATACAGTCACCACACCACTGTGTGCTGTACATAACAATTTCAGATTTGTTATCCATTTGAACCAAATGGGTCAGTCAGTACTGATAGTAATTCGCTAAGTTTCCCAAGATTTTCAAATAATGGCTTTAGTTGGTTAAAGTTATCTACTGCTTCTTCAATTTCAGGAAGCACTGATTTCATGTCCTCGACTACTAATAATGCACTCTCTAATTGAATTGTTAACTCATTAACTGTACTTTGAATGTTCACAACAAAGTAACCAAACATAATAAGTATTAGAACTTGTAAAACTAATACAATTCTAAGCACTATTAACCTAGTGAAGTAATTTTTTCTTTAATAACTTCTTTCGGTTGAACACCTACAAATCTATCTTTAACTTCACCATCTTTTAAGATTACAACAGTGGGCACACCCATAACTTGATTTTGCCCTGCGATTTGAGGATGTTGATCAACATCAAGTTTAACGAATTCTACGCCTTCGATTTCGTCATTTAACTCTTCCAAAATTGGGCTCAATACTTTGCATGGGCCACACCAAGTCGCATGAAAATCAATTACAACCGGCGATGAAGAGTTGATGATTTCAGCATATTCTTCAGCATTAATTTCTTTTACCATTTTTTCCTTTAATTTCCTATCAGTCTATAAATTCTAAATTTATAAAAGTAATTTAAAATAAAATTATTTAAGGTCTCTAATTTCTTTTTTGATTCGTTTATCAGTAATTTTTCTTCTTTTGTCTATATTTTTTTTACCTTTTGCTAAAGCTAATTCAATTTTTATAAATCCATTTTGTTCAAATACTTTTGTTGCAATTAATGTAAGGCCTTTTGTAGAGGTTAATCCAATTAATCTCTTTATTTCTTTTTTATGAAGAAGGAGTTTTCTTGGAGTTTTAGGATCATAGTCAATTAACTCTGCGTACTTATAAGGTTCAATATTCATCTCTCTAATAAGAACTTCCTCATCTTCAAGACTTGCAAAAGCATCAATTATTGAAATTCCACCGTTTCTGATACTTTTTGTTTCTGCTCCTGTAAGTACAATTCCAGCTTCAAAAAATTCTAAAAACTCATATGAAGTTCTAGCTTTACGATTTTCGGCAAAAACTTTCATCTATCTAAAAAACAATAGGGGTTCATTCTGCCTCTTGACGTTGGATCTAAGTATGGAAGACTACAACTAACAGAATTAGGATTTTTAAGCCTTACTTCAAAATGTAAATGTGGCCCTGTTGATCTTCCAGTTGTTCCAACGGTACCAATCACATCACCTGTAATGACTGTTTGACCAACAGATGCTTTAATTTCGTTCATATGGAAGTAAAGAGTAGTCATGCCTCCACCATGATCGATAAACACTGTCCTTCCAGCTAAGCCGTAGTACCTTGCAAGAATTACAACACCTCCAGCAGCTGCTTTTATAGGCGTTCCAGTCCTTCCAGGTATATCAATAGCACCATGAAAACTCGTTACACCTCTAAAACGCCTCCATTTATAACCACTTGATACGTAACTACCAGTTACTGGCCATGTTAATTTATCTGGAGCTACTCCTCCTAGTGAACTTAACCTCTCAATATCAGCCTGAATAGCATCTTCAAGTTTTTCAAGATTTGCATGTTCAGCATCTAGCTTTGCAAGTTGGTTATTAGCTTGAGTTAGAAGATTTTGAGCATTTCTTCTTTCAGCTAAAACTGCCGCTTTTTTATTTTCAACTTTTCTCTTTTCAATTTCAACTCTGTTTTTACTTTCTTCTACATCTTCTGCATACTCTTCAGCCTCAATCGATATCTGGTTCTTTTTTTCCTCTTCAATTTGTAGTGAAGAAATTATTTCCTCTCTTTGTTCTTCACGATCTTTCAAAAACTCTGTTTGGGTTTCGGATAAATTTTCAAAAGAATTTAAAGATTCAATTATTTCATATGCTGTATTCACAATTGCCGACGCATAACCTAATACAGCAAGAAAGTCCGATAAATCATTTAAATCTACAAACAATGCAGTTGCTGGACTCATAACTCCATTGATGTACATATCAACAGCTTTATCTTGTAGTTGATTTTTTGCAGAATTTAGACTTTTTTGTGTCTCAAATAATTCATCTTTGACTTTTGATATTTCATTTTTTGTGACACCAAGATTGACTTGCTCTTTTAGAATATTTTGCTGAACAGCTGCAAGATTGTTTAAGGACTCGTCGTAACCTTGTAGTGCATTTTCTAAAGCAAGTTCAGCAGCAACTAATTCTTTTTGTACAGCAGCTAACTCATCATTTACCTTCTTAATAGCTGCGTCATTTGATAATATTGCTTTTTCTAAATCAGTCTTCTCTCCTTCATATTGTTTGATTTGATTAGCAACTGCAATGAGCTGTTTTTCGACCTCTTCAAGTCTTTCTTCAGCAGTGATCGCTAAAGATGTATCTACAACGCTTAATTGGATAATTTGAAGAAATAATATAAAAGAAATGAAGAATTTTTTAATCATTTAAAACTTTTCTTATCCCTACAAAACTTGCAAAAAATCCAAAAATAATTGTTGATAGTAATAGAACTAAAGTCAAATTTATCAAATAAGAATCAGTGATTGCAATATCAAATATACTCTCAGCTATAAATGAAGTTTTTGAATACTGTATAAAACCCCATCCAAGTCCGACTGCAATACTTGTTCCAATTAGTGACTCAAATACAGCTTCAAAAATAAATGGTAAGCGGATATATGTAGCTGATGCACCAATGGTCCTCATTATTTTAATTTCTTTTCTTTTTGCATATGCAGTAAGCCTCAAAGTGTTAATGATCAATATAAAAGCTGCAAACGCAATTAAAACAGCAAAAATGCTTGCAGATAGAACAAGAGTATTTGTCAGCGTTAGAAGTCTTTCAATCGCTTCTCCAGAAGCTCTGATTTCCTTTACTGCTGGATTTCCTTCCATTCTCTCAATAATTAATTCATAATCGGCTGGATCATTCAAATTTATTCTTAGAGAAGTAGGAAGGATATCAAAGTCTACTTCTTGTACTAATTCTGGTTGATCTTGGAATAATGTTTTAAATTCTTCGGTTGCTTCAGATTTCGAAAAATACTCAACCATCCTTACCTCTGAATAACTTTCTAATGTTTCTTGCAGTTGTTGATGGGCTGTAGAAGTAACTCTATCATCTAAAAAAATTACTACATGAACACCATTTTGCCATCGTGATGTATTGTTTTCAACAATTGCTCTTGCCGAAAGTGTTGTAAATACAAGAAAGGAAGATACAAGAACTGCAAGCATAGTTGCGATAACTAATAAAGGATTCCTTCTCATATTTATGAAAGTATTCTTTATGACATAATTTAGTTTTTTCATACCTTTTAGATATACCTTCCTTGTTCAACATCGCTTATCAATTTACCTTCTTTAAGTTGTATGACTCTCTTCTTACGTCTATTTACTATTGATGAATCATGAGTCGCCATTAAAACTGTTGTTCCAGCTCTATTAATTTTTTCAAGCAAAGTAACAATTTGAATACTTAAATCTGGATCTAAATTACCAGTTGGTTCGTCGCATAAAAGTACTAATGGATTAGATGCCAACGCTCTAGCAATACAAACTCTTGTTTGTTCACCCCCTGAAAGTTGATTAGGGAATTTATACATGCTCTGGTTCAAATCAACCAAATCTATGAGTGTGCTTGTTTTCTCATCTATTTCTTTTTCATCAAAACCGAGGACTTCTAATGCAAAACTTATATTTTCGTAAGTAGTCCTATCTTCAAGAAGCTGGGGTTCTTGTGTGACAATACCTAATTTTCTTCTTAGCAATGGTATTTTCCATTTTGGTAAAGTGGATACATCCATATCGACAACCTCAATCTCTCCTTTTGTAGGTGAATATTCTTTGTATAAAAGTTTTAGTAATGAGGATTTCCCACTTCCAGAATGACCTATGATGTATGCAAATTCACCTTCAGAAATTTGCGTGGAGACGTTTGAAAGCGCAACACTTCCACCTTGAAAAACTAATGAAACGTTATCTAACTTAATCATTTAATCCCTGTCTACGCCATTTTAGATACTCATTTATAAATATGTTAATATCTCCATCTAAAACTGATTGTATATTCCCGACTTCAATATTTGTTCTTGAATCTTTTACTTGTTGGTAAGGTTGCATTACATAGGATCTTATTTGCCTACCCCATCCAGCTTCAACTTGTTCTCCTCTAATTGAATCAAGTTTTTTTAATTTTTCCTCTTTTTCCCGGATGATTAATTTTGATTTAAGAAGACTTAATGCACGAATTTTATTCTGTAATTGTGATCTTTCTGCCTGACAAGCAACAACAATACCTGTTGGAATATGTGTGACTCTAACAGCTGAATCAGTTGTATTTACATGTTGTCCTCCCGCCCCTGAAGACCTATAAACGTCTATACGGATATCATCATCATTTAATTCGTAGTCTTCAGAATCTTCAATTAAAGGAATAACGTCTACTCCAGCAAAACTTGTATGTCTTCTTTTATTGCTGTCAAATGGACTTATCCTTACCAAT
The DNA here is from genome assembly GCA_902627635.1 of uncultured Candidatus Actinomarina sp. GTDB lineage: Bacteria > Actinomycetota > Acidimicrobiia > Actinomarinales > Actinomarinaceae > Actinomarina. The sequence continues at coordinate 12,604 of CACOKA010000002.1, read as the reverse complement.
CGATGAACTCCCCTTTCACTTTCTAAATTTGCATATGCTCTAAAATTTTCAACTCTAATAGACCCTGATTTTATTCCAGCTTCTTCTCCGGATGATATTTCTTCAATTTCATATTTCATATCATTGTCGTCTAGAAATCTTGTATACATTCTTAACAATATTTCTGCCCAGTCATGAGCATCTACACCGCCGGCACCTGCATTAACTGTCAAAACTGCAGAATAATTATCAAACTCTTCTGAATAAAGTGATTCCTCTTCAAGATCTTGAATTTTTTTTTCTGTTTCATCAAGCTGATTCTTTAATTCATCTAATTCAGATATATTATCCTTACTTAATTCAACAAGTTCTTCAATATCTTTAATTTCATTATCAATAATCTCCAACAAATTCACGATTTTTTCAATGATTGATGCATTTTTAACTACATTTTGCGCGTTAGGATTTGATGACCAAAAATTTTCTTTCGAAATGACTTTATTAATTTCTAGAAGTTGTTTTTTCTTGTTATCAAAGTCAAAGATACTCCTTAGCGGAAGTTATCCTCTCTTTAAAATCTACAACCTTATTTATGAGTTCTTTATACATTTATCTATCATTCCACATTTTTTATATTTTATGCCAGAACCGCAATAGCACGGATCGTTTCTTCCAATTTTATCTTTGTTATCTTCATTTGTTTTATTCTTATTTTCTTTATCTAAACTGTTCTTTTCATTTGAGATTTTTTCAAAGTTTAATAAAAGTCTAACAACAGATAATTTTACATTGTGAATTAAATCTTCAAATAAATCATATCCCTCTTTTTGATATTCAACTAGGGGATCTCTTTGGCCCATTGCTCTTAGACCAATTCCCGATCTTAAATAATCCATTTCTGAAAGATGATTTTTCCATGACTGGTCAATAAATGACAATGAGCCCATTCTTGCTAAATTCATAAAATTATTTTTGTCCGATTCGAAATTTTTAACATACAAGGATTGAAGGATTGGTGTTATTTGTAATTTATCATTTACTTCAATATCTCTAAAAATTTCTTTTTTTATGTTGTCTGACAAGACCAAACTTAACTCATCATCAACAAAATTTTTAAAATCTTCAACAGTTTCATATTGAGTCTTATAACTATCAATATTATTTTGTAAATCATCAAAAATATCGTCACGCCAATCAATAATTAGATTTTCAATATTGTCAGACTTTAGTAATTCTCTTCTCCATTTATAAATTACGTCTCTTTGTTGATTTAGAACTTGATCAAACTTTAGTACATTTTTTCTAATTTCAAAGTTCAATGATTCAACCTGGGCTTGTGCTCTTTCAATACTTTTTGTAACCATGCTTTGTTCAATTTTTTCATCATCTGGAAGATTGAGCTTGTCCATAATTGACTGTATTCTTTCACCTTGAAATCTTCTCATTAAATCATCCTCGAGACTTATGTAAAATCTAGATTCACCAGGATCACCTTGTCTTCCTGATCTTCCTCTAAGCTGATTATCTATTCTTCGAGATTCGTGCCTTTCAGTTCCAATGACATAAAGACCGCCCAGTTGAATTACTTTCTCTTTTTCCTCACTAATGATTGATTCAAATTTACTCATTAAATTATCAACAAATTTTGGATCATCAGATTTATTTTCATTTTCTGCTTGGGTTTTAGCCATAAATTCACTATTACCTCCGAGTTTTATATCTACACCTCTACCTGCCATATTTGTTGCAACGGTTACAGATTTTAATCTTCCAGCTTGAGCAATAATTGCTGCCTCTTCCAAATGATTTTTAGCATTTAACACAGAATGTTTTATGCTATTTTTTGTTAATTCCTTTGAAATTTCTTCTGATGAATCAACGGAAACAGTACCCAGCAAGACTGGTTGACCAATTTCATGTCGATGTTTTATATCATCCACTACAGCCTTTAACTTTGCCTTTTTTGTTTTATAAACCGTATCCTGATTGTCGTTTCTTGCGATAGGTAAATTGGTTGGTATTTCAACAACTTCAAGATTGTAGATTTGAATAAGTTCCTCTTCTTCAGTTTTGGCTGTACCTGTCATACCGGCAAGATGTTCATACATCCTAAAATAATTCTGATAAGTTATGGAAGCTAATGTTTGGTTTTCATCTTGAATGCTTACATTTTCTTTTGCTTCAATTGCTTGATGAAGTCCATCAGAGTATCGTCTACCCTCCAAAACACGGCCAGTAAATTCATCTACTATTTTTACTTGACCATCTGAGACAATATAATCCACATCTTTTTTATATATTTCTTTTGCACGCAAAGAAGCTGTTAGATAATGAATAAAGTTTGTAGATGTATTTTCATAAAGATTTTCAATATCTAGTTTTTGTTCTATATATTCAATACCATCTTCAGTTGGGTGAATTTGTTTCTTAGATTCATCAACTTCATAGTGAAATTCTTTTTTCATTTGTTTTACAAATTTTGAAAATTGCAAATACCATTTTGTAGACTCCTCTACTCTTCCAGAAATAATTAATGGGGTTCTAGCTTCATCAACTAATATTGAATCCACTTCATCAATAACTGCATAAAATAAATTTCCCTGAGTTAATTGGTCTGAAGATTGGGCCATATTGTCTCTTAAATAATCAAATCCAAATTCATTATTAGTTCCATAAATAATATCTTTTTTATATTCAGAGACTTTTTCTTGATATTCTTGATTTGAATAAATTAAACCTACTTCTAAACCTAAAAAGTTGTAAATTGGACTCATCCATTCAGCATCTCTTCTCGATAGATAATCGTTCACAGTTACAACATGAACACCTTGTTCGAAGAGTGACATAAATGAGATTGGAAGTGTAGAAACTAATGTTTTACCCTCTCCTGTTTTCATCTCAGCTATCTTATTTCTAAGTAAAACCATCCCACCAAATAACTGGACATCGTAATGACGTTGTCCAATCGTTCTTTTAGATGCCTCTCTTACAAGTGAAAATGCTTCGACCTCATAATCAAACTTATTTTCATTGGTAATTTTTGTTTTTAGTTCTTGAAATTTATTTTTTATTTCTTCATCAGAATATTTTTCAACCTCAGACTCTAGATTATTAATTAACTCAACTTTTTTATCAAGCTCTTGAGCAAGCTTTCCACTTCCAACAGATAAGACTTTTTTAAAGATACTCAAATTTAGCTTGTGCCATGCTCCCAAGAGTCAAGATAATCAATTTGCTCTTTGGTAAGTATTTCTAACTCTCCACCCATGAGTCCTAATTTTGTAGCTGCAATTTTTAAATCAACTTCGTTTGGAAGAGTGTAAACCTTAGGTTCTAATTCTTCATGATTTTCTTTAATCCATTCAGCAGCTAATGCCTGGTTAGCAAATGACATATCCATTACAGATGCTGGATGCCCAGATGCTGCAGCTAAATTAACAAGCCTTCCTTCAGCAAGTACTAATATTTCTTTTCCATCATATAAATAACTTTCTACGTGGTCCCTAACTCTATGGACCTCAGCACTTTCTTGTTTCAATGCTTCTAAATTAATTTCCACATCAAAATGCCCTGCGTTAGCTAAAACTACCCCATCTTTCATTACATCAAAATGCTGTTTGTCTAATGCATGCATGTTGCCTGTCACAGATACAATTACATCTGCAATTTTTGAAGCATTTATACTACTCTTTACTTCGTAACCATGCATCAAAGCCTCTAAAGCACGGACAGAATTAGGCTCAACAACTGTAACTTTTGCACCCATTCCATATGCTCTCTCTGCAACTCCCTTTCCACAATCTCCAAAACCGATAACAACAACATCCAAACCAGCAATTAAAAGATCTGTTGCTCTAACAACACCATCCATAGCGCTTTGACCAGTTCCAAATCTATTATCAAATAAATGTTTCGTTTCTGAATCGTTTACAGCAACGACAGGAAAACGCAACTTATTATTTTTTTCCATAGATTTTAGTCTTATCACTCCTGTTGTAGTTTCTTCCATTGAACCCATAACTGGAATGTCAGATCTGTCCGTTAATAATAGTGTTACTAAATCTGCTCCATCATCCATTGTTATATCCGGTTTGGTATCTAATACAGAATTGAGATGCTTGAAAAAATGATCATTTGATACGCCATGCACAGCATGTACCTCGATATCATTCTCGGATAAATAAGCTGCAACCGAATCCTTAGTTGATAATGGATTAGATGCACATAAGGCAACATTTGCTCCTGCAGCCTTTAAAGTGAGCATTAAATTAGCCGTCTCTTTTGTAACATGCATACAAGCACCTATACTCAAACCATTTAAGGGTTTAGAGGATGAAAACTCTGTCTTAATTTCCTCAAGGACTTTCATTTGCCTTGCAGCCCAATCAACTTCTTGTTGACCAATTGTTGCTAAATTTTTATCTTTTATTGTAGACATTATCCTCCTAGTAATTTTTTCAACTTTTCAATTATGTCTATATTATTAGGATCAACAGCAAGCTTTGAAGCAAGATTCAAACTTACCAAATCACCTAGTAATACTAACTCCAATAGAGTTTTTAGTGTACTTTCTTGATTGGCTATATTTACCTCGGTAATATTCACTTTTTCCCCAATTAAATCTTTAGTGAGTTCAAATCTTTTTTTAATTTGAGGATGTTCATTTTGATCTCTAATGAAAATAACAATATAGTTTTTTTTACTTCCATCTTTATCTGCATCCCAGGAGAGAATTTCATTATGATGAACCTCTGGTAAATTACCAATAAAAGCTTTGGATTTAGCATTCTCATTAATTTGTGTTTTCCAACGTGACGAAACAACTCTTGACATGTCGGTACCTGAATAAAGAATTACAGTTTTTTTATTAATACTTTCACATATGTCGATTGACAGCTTATTGATATCTGATTCATTACCCTTTTCAGACAATTTATCAATGTATAGACTTACATCATTTAATTGAGATATATAATTTGAACCCTCAGCAACATCAATTATTTTTGAAACCGCAAGTGTAAGATATCCAAATGCCGCCCTTGGTTGTAAACCATTCGGAATTTGAATATATTCTTTACCTTCATTTTTGGCCATGTCAATCAACTTGCCACCACTTGAAATAACCATCCAATCAAAATTGTTTGTTTTTGCATCTGATATTCCTGATAAGGTTTCCTCAGTATTGCCAGAATAAGAAATAAATAGACATAAAGGTTTAAACTTTTTAACTTGTTTAGGAATTGAATAATCTTTTTGCACAAAAATGTTTTTATCAGATATTTCGTTTGATAATAACTTCATTACATCACCGGCAACACCTGATCCGCCCATGCCCATAATTAATAAACTTTCGTATGAAACATTTTCAAAATTACTTGAATATTCGAGATCGGATATTATTTGATTTTTTAAGTCAAAAGCAATATTTAACATTTATAAACTTATTATATTTGAAATTTTATCAATGATGCTATCTAAAGTTTTTTGATTTACTGCTTCTGCATTTAATCGAAGCATGGGTTCAGTGTTCGATCCTCTTAAGTTAAACCAAAAATCATCAGCAAAATATGATATTCCGTCTAATTTATCAAATTGACCCTCAAACGAATTTTCGATTTTTTTCAAACTTATCTCTACATCTTCAACAACATAATTTATTTCACCTGATGAAGGATAAAATTCATAATTTTCTACAAGTTCTGAAGTTTTCACATTTTTTTCAGATAAGATTTTTAAAAATATTAACAATGTCAATATTCCAGAATCAGCATAAAAATTCTCCCTTAAATAAAAATGAGCACTATGTTCACCACCAAAATCAGCATCTTCATCCCTCATAATCTTTTTTATATATGAGTGACCAACCTTTGATCTTATTGTTTTTATTCCTTTGTTATTTAAATACTCGACAACAGAAGGTTGAACATTTACATTGTGAACTACCTTTACTTTTGATTTTTTTTCAAACAACCAATCGGAGATCAAACACGTCATCAAACTTCCACTTATAAGATTGCCTTTATCATCAATAAATACAGACCTATCTGCATCTCCGTCAAAAGCAACTCCAAAATCGAGGTTCTCTGATATTACTTTATCCTTTAGATCTGAAAGATTGTTTTCATCAGAGGGGTCTGCTGGGTGATTGGGGAAACTACCATCTACATTCATATAAAGACCCACAAAATTTAAATTAAAAGCATCAGATAGGTCTTCAATAATTGCACCAAGTACACCGTTTCCAGCATCAATAGAAAATTTTACTTCTTCACTTAGGTCTTTTGGATCTACTATCTTTTTAAAATGTTCTAAATAGATTTGATTCATTGTCTGCTTTTCTGGTAGATCTGAAATGACAAAATTACCATTGAAATTTTCAGCTATTTGTTGTATTTCTCTTAATCCTGTTTCTTGACCAATCGCTACTGCTCCAGCATTACAAAATTTCATACCTGTGTACTCACTAGGATTGTGAGAAGCTGTAATAATTAGACCAGGTAAATTCTTAATTCCTGACAATGTATAAACAACATCTGTAGGAACCATACCAACATACAAAACTTTTTTATTGATAGTTTGTATTCCTGAACTTACTGCAGCAAACATTTCATTATTTGAGATTCGACCATCATGTCCAACAATTATTTCGTTTGAATCTACATATGTAGCAAAAGCTGCCCCAATTTTAAAACCTATTTCAGGTGTAATTGTTTCATTAAAAAGCCCCCTAACATCGTAAGCCTTAAAAATTAAATTTAGTTTATTTTCATCCACTCCATATGTATTGTAATGTTTATGAAAATGAACAACATGATTAATAATTTTTCAGTTGTAATACCAGTATTCAATGAGGAAGAAGTCTTTTTAGAATCCGCAAATAAGATTTACAAAATTTGTCTAGAAATGAATAAGCCATTTGAAATTATTTTTTCCGAAAACGGCTCAACAGACAACACAGTAAAACTCATTGAAACATTCATAAGGGGTAAAGACAATTGTTTTATGATAAATAACAATTTTGCAAATTATGGGCTTGCATTAAAAAATGGATTCGAGAGTGTCAAAAATGATATTGTAATTTCATTTGATATCGATTATTTTTCTAAAAAATTTCTTTTGCAAGCATTGCAACTAAATGAAAATTTCGTAGCTCTTGTTGCATCAAAAAGGCTAAGCGAATCCGAGGATGAAAGAACGCTTATTAGAAAAATGGCAACATCAGTTTTTGTATTTATTATAAAAATTTTATTTAGAACCTCTCTAAGTGATACACATGGAATGAAAGCTATTAGAAGAGATAACATTGAAAAAGAAATCAATAACGTGATATCAACTCAGGATATTTTTGATACTGAACTTTTAATTAGAATAGAGAGATCAGGATTCAAGATTTCTGAAGTACCTGCAAAAGTAAATGAAATAAGACCTAGTGTGTCAGTTATTTTTACAAGAATACCAAGGACACTAAAAAGTTTATTTAAATTGAGATTTCAATTATTTAAAGAGTCCTTAAATACAAATAATTTATAAATTAAATACTTGATAGGAAGAATAAATCCATTTATCAATATTATTGCCATTAAAAATTCGGCTTCGTTGTCTTGAATTGATGGTCTTATCAAGTCAATTAAATACCATATAAATAATGGAATAACTAAATTGATTAAATTTGTAATAAAAAATTTTACAAACTCTTTAAATCCCCCTTCATTCATGGGCAACTTAAAAATAATTCTTCGCGATAGAAAATATGAGACAATCACCCCAATTGAAAAAGAAAAAATATTTGTTAAATAAGTTCTGAGAGGTATCTCAATTAAGTTAAAAACAAAAAATTGAAATATATAGCTTGTTCCAAGACCAAAAACTAAATTAAATGCACCAACAATATACGTTCTAAATAATTGTGAGTAGGCTGAATCACCTTCGAACAATTTTAAATTTCTAAATTTTTCTAACATTTCTAATAGATCTAATAAAAATTATTAATGATAAGAGTAATGAGAATATTGAAAAATAGAAGCTATTATTTTCCAGAGCAGTTTTTTGAAAATTAATCTCTACATATTCTTGATTAGGTATAACTGACATAAAAGATGGTGATGTCCTAAACGGTCCTAGACCGTTTGAGATAGACCAATTTGGAAAATAGGAAATCTTAATTAAATGTAATTCACCTGGATTGTTAGTAAAAAACGAAATTTTCTTATTTGTAATTTTTAGTCCTGTAACTTCTAAATCATTCTTATATGAAGGCTGAATCAATATGTTATTGCTTGTTTCAATAACCCTTCTTTCATCAAGTTCACTAAAATTTTCATAAGCTTTTTCAAAAAAATTAATTATATTAGTGTCCCTAAAAACTGAGCTTAAAATCCCTTGTTGTTTATTTACTTTTGAGAAAACTTCAATATCTTGATTAATTAATTCTACTTTGGAGGAGTTCACTTGAAATACAGAAAACGGGTCAGTTGAAAAAAGATAAGTTAGTCTGTCAGAATTCATTGCTTTACTTTCAATTTCTTCTGTATAAGAAATAAAATAATCTATACCTAGGTCATAAAGATAATCTACTCCTTTATCAAATTGGTTATTTATATACGAAAGGCCACCTACAGGATTCGATGGTCTCTTTGCCAAACCAGATACGGATATAAAATGAAACGGGGTTGTTATACTTGAATCAAAATATAGACCTTCCATGCTTGTGTGTTTTGTAAAATATGGAATCGTCATCAGTGTCATTGGAGTACCATATTTATTCATATCAGAATTTGGTTCCCACATAATTCTTCCAGGTTTTAAATTATCTAATTTAGAATATAATCTTTGAATTTGATTCCAGTCATTCTTTCCCTCATAACCTGTAAAATTCCAATTTAACCAATGTGGCAAAAATGATACAGTAGAGAAGATAATAGAAACAATCAGCATATTAAGTTGTATTACAACATTATTAAAATTTAAAATTGCAAAAATCATTATTAACAAAATTATGGGTATGTAAAGATTTAAATAAGATTGATTATCTGACCATTTTTCATAAAAAATATACAGGCAATATATTGTTCCACCTAAAAAAGGAATGGTAAGCACACTAACTCCATGTTGGAAAAGATCTATGTCCTTAATAAAAGTTTCTATGGCTTTGAAAAATAAAAAAACAACCCCGAGATTGAAAAATGGTATCAATCTTCCATTCCAAAGAGCACCCTCTGGAACAAAAAAATAAAGAAGGACAGATGAGGAAACTATATAAAGATCAAATATGTTATAAGTTTTGTTTTTGATTAAATTTTTATGCTTTACTACCAATAAACTTATCAAAATGAAGACCATGGGTAAAATATCTTCTTTGATTAAATCTTCTAATTTTGAAAATGGAGTGTAGCTCATGTTTGTCGTGTATTCTAAATTCACCAACAATGAAATAGACCATCTTGAAACAAGTGCTAAAAAAATGGAAATAGATAGTACTCTTTGATTCAAATTTTGTTTTTTTGATAGCCAATAAAAAGCATATACCGGAGAGTAAATAATAAAAGGGATTAGATGTGACAGTAAGCATAGAGCAAGAAAAGTTGAACTAATTGGAAATCTAAAATTATTGTTTGATTTTATCAAATAAAAAATAGATAAATTTGCAAATGCTAATGAATAAGCAAAAGAAAACTGCCCAGCCAATGTAGATGCTAGATTTCCACCATAGATAGTAAACGATTCAGTAAAAACATAAAATAATCCAGCTGTGGCACCAAAGATAGAAATTTGATTAGGTGTAATCCTCATCAGTTTTTCTATAGAGTAAACAACTAAAATCATAGACATGACGACCATAATTTTGAAAGCAACTCCAAAAGGAAATATGAGATTAAAGAAAAAAGTGATTATCGCTGGTAGAGGAAAATAAAAATAGTATAAAGGATATCCACTAAACCAATCGTTAGACCAACCATTGATTTGAAAATTCGGCATAAAGTCTTTAATAAATGTATTAATTGCAACTATGTGGGCTCCCATGTCACCACCTGTAGGTGTGTTATTTTCAAAGACTAAATCAACTCTTAGAAAAAGAACTAAAACAAGAAAATAAAATAACTTATAAGTAATATTTGAATTTAAATTTTTACTAACTGAGTTCATTTAAGATCTTTCCAAGATATTTAGTAATTCTTTTACCATTTTCTGACCACTCAGCATACCAATAAGGACCGTGAGGGCAACTATTACAAGATTCTCTTCCACATTTGATTGACTTTTGCCTGTAAGATATTTTTTGTTCAACACTTGTAGGACCAAGTTTATTATCGATTAGGATACGTAATCTTTTTAAATCTGATTCACCTAATTCAGATATTGCTTCTAGAATTTCCCTATCTACCATTATTAAAATGTTAATGGAATATTGGTAAGAGTAATTAAGTATGAAAAAAATTGTGTATTTGTCGGGTGGAATTGGTGGAGCTAAACTTGCTAAAGGTTTTTACAGACTAAATGATATTGATCTAACGATTATTGTAAACACAGGTGATGATGAGACGATTCAAGGAGTAAGGTTATCACCAGATATAGATTCAGTAATGTATGCTTTGGCTGATATAGAGGGTGAGTTTGGATGGGGCCAAAAAAATGATACTTTTGTTGTAAGCAAAGAATATAAAAAATATTTGCCACAGGAATTCAGTATTGGTGATAAAGATCTTGCCTTAAATCTTTTTAGAAATCAATTATTTTCGGAGGGTAAATCACTTACTCAAATAACAAAGATAATTTCTGATAAATTAGGTTTGCGTTGCAAAATATTACCCATGTCAGATAATTCAGTAAGTACAAAATTAAAAACTTCTAACGATAAATTATTAGACTTTCAAGAATATTTTGTTGAATTAAAATCTGAACCAAATTTAAATGACGTTATTTACTTAAACTCTGAAGATGCAGATATAACTACTGAAGTTTCTAAAGCAATTGAGGAAGCTGAGAAAATAGTAATTGGCCCTTCAAATCCTATACTGTCTATCGGACCAATTCTTTCACTAAAGAACTTAAAGGAAAAATTAATTAATGATGAAGCAACGTATATTGTTTCACCATTTATAAAAGATAAAGCAATAAAGGGTCCATCCAAGAAAAATTTTGAAGACCTCGGTTATAAAAGTGACATAACTGGCATTAAAAAATTTTATGATAATGTTGGAAATTTCTACATAGTGCATAATGGTGATTCAGATGATGCTGAAAATACTATTGAAAAAAATATATTATTTAAATCTGTAGCAGACTCAATTAGCTTAGCTAGATATATTGTCGACCATGAATAATATAACAATCATTCCAATAAAAAATTTGCCTGAATTTTCACCTAAGCATGATTTAGCTTATGAATTAATAAAAGGATTTGAAACCAACAAAATTATTCTTGAAAACAATGATGTAATTGTTGTAACCCAAAAAATAGTATCTAAAGCTGAAAATAGATTGATAGATAACAATTTGGAAAATATTGAAGAATTAATTCAAAAAGAGTCTTTAGAAATTTTAAGAAAAAGAGGCGATACGATAATTGCTAGAACAAAACATGGTTTTATTTGTGCAAATGCAGGTATAGATAAGTCAAATATCAAAAAAGGTTCGGTTTTGTTATTGCCTGAGGATCCAGATAAGACAGCTAGAAATATACAAAAGAAAATTGAATACAACTCAAATAAAAAAGTCAGCGTGATCATATCCGATACTTTTGGAAGAGCATGGAGAAAGGGTCAAACTAATGTTGCTATAGGTTCATCTGGAATAGAACCATTGGAAAGTTATGTCGGTGAAAGAGACTCTTTCGATAATGAACTTTTTGCGACTGAAATTGCAATTATTGATGAATTAGCTGGAGCTGCTGAATTAGTTATGAAAAAAAGTGATAATATTCCTGTAGCAGTCTTAAGAGGTGTTAATTATAAATCTTCTGCTTTAGGAGTTGGAGAGTTGATTAGAAAAGAAGATGAAGATTTTTTTCTTTAAAAATTTATTATGAATTCCTAAACCAATCTACTAATTCTTCAATACCTTTATTTAAATTGTATTCTGGTTCCCAATCCAAAGTTTTCTTTGCCTTGTTGTTGTTTAAAACACTCCTCAGCAATTCTCCGTCTCTTTGAGGTTTGTAATCAGGCTCTCCTTGCCATGAAGTTTTTAATGCGATTAATGACACCAACTCATTAACAGATGTTTCTATACCAGTACCTATATTTAAAAATAGATCATTATCATTTTCAGATGATTTAATTAATGCATTCACAACATCCGCTACGTATACATAGTCTCTTGTTTGGTTTCCATCACCATAAATTATAGGTTTTTCATTATTCAGCATTTTTCCCGTAAATATTGACATTACTCCTGCTTCACCATGAGGATCTTGACGTGGACCATAAACATTTGATAAATTCAAAATTGAGTATGAAATTTTTTCATTTTTTAACATCAACTTTATAAAATCATTAAGCTTTTTTTTTGCAACACCATAAGGAGAAACTGGCTCACCTGCAAAGTCTTCTTCAGAAGTTGGAATTATATTAGGTTCACCGAATATTGTTCCCCCAGAAGAGCTAAAAACAAACTTCTTACAATCTGT
>CACOKA010000001.1 GCA_902627635.1 uncultured Candidatus Actinomarina sp. | reverse complement strand
ACTAACTCAAGTACTGCGAGTTCAGCCCCATCACCTTTTCTATAACTTGTTCTAGTTATTCTGGTATACCCACCATCTCTATCTTGATATTTTGGACCTATCTCATCGAAGAGCTTTGCTACAACTGCTTTATTTTGGATAAATTTTAGAACTTGTCTTCTATCATGAAGTGAGCCCTTTTTAGCTTTTGTAATTACCTTATCAGCATAAGGCTTTGTAACTTTAGCTTTTGTAAGAGTTGTCTCTATTTTCTCAAATTCAATTAACGATGCAATCAAATTGCCTATGATTTGATCTTCATGAGAGGATGATCCTCCAAGCAACTTGCCTCTTCTAGGTTTAGGCATCTGAGTTATCGTCCGAATTCAAGTCAGAGCTTGTAGGCAAGCTGAGACCAAGTTCATCTAATTTTGCTACAAGTTCATCCAAACTTTTTTGTCCAAAGTTTGTAAGGTTTAACAAGTCATCTTCTGTGTATTCTAAAATTTGACCAACTGTTGTTATATTTTCCCTACCCAAACAATTTCTAGGTCTCTCAGACAAATCTAATGCATCTACTGACAATGACAAGTCTGGTGAGCTTCCCTCTGAAATGGTAAGTTCACCTAATTCAAGTCCAACCCCTTCATCAATATCTGCAAACAGTTTCCACAATTCACCTAAAGTTTTACCGACGGAAGAAATTGCTTCACTAGGTTCAATTGAGCCATCAGTTTCAACATCTAAGCTCAATTTATCATAGTTGGTAACTTGACCAACTTGGGTTGGTGATACAGCGTAGCTTACTTTTACAACTGGTGAAAATATAGAATCTATTGGAATAAAACTTGAATCACTTGTTTTATTTTTATCAGCTAAGCGATACCCAACTCCATGAGCTATAGAAACTTCCATATCTAATGTTGAATCGTTTGAAAGGGTACAAATTTTTAGATCTGTGTTTACAACTTCAACACCAGCTGGACATTGAATTTGTGCAGCTTTCACCTCTCCTGGGCCTTTAGCTTTTACTGTCAATGTATGGCTTTCTTGATCGTCTACCTTCAAGACTAATCTTTTTAGGTTCAGTAAGATATCAAGGACATCTTCAACAACACCTGGAACAGATGTAAATTCATGGTTCACTCCATCAATTTTTACTCCAGTTACAGCAACACCTGGGACTCTTGATAATAAAGCCCTTCTCATAGTATTACCTAGGGTTAAACCAAAACCTGGTTCGAGTGGTTCAATAACAAAATTTGCTCTTGACTTTCCAAGATCCTCTTGTGATATTTCAGGTCTTTGTAAAATTAACACTTTTTGCTCCTCTCCTATATTCTATTTCGAATAAAGTTCTACTATTAATTGTTCTTCAATTTGTTGACTTGCGTCATTTCTTGTAGGTTGGTTTAAAACTTCAATATTTTTCTTCTTTTCATCAACTTTTAGCCATGATGCAGGTTCTCTGTCTTGTCCAGTATCAATGGTATGTTGAACAATTATTAAATCATTGCTTTGATCTTTTAGCTCAATTTTATCTCCTGGCTTGACCTGTATAGATGGAATATCTACAAGGTTCCCATTCAATTTAAAATGCCTATGAGAAACTAGTTGTCTAGCTTGTGGTCTAGTAGATGCAAATCCAGCTCTATAGATAACATTATCGATTCTAGATTCTAAAAGAACCAACAAGTTTTCACCGGTAATTCCTGGCATTCGAGTAGCTTCTTTATAATAATTTCTGAACTGTTTTTCCATTACACCGTACATATATCTGACTTTTTGTTTTTCCTTTAACTGAGTTCCGTAATCTGTTTCACGCATACGTTTTTTACCATTTTCACCTGGTGGATATGGTCTATCTTGAAGTGCTTTGTCACCTTTTCTATTCTCAAAAACGTTAAATCCAATTCTTCTAGAAACTCTTACTCTAGGACCTGTATATCTAGCCATTAGTTTCTTCTCCTCTTTTTAGGACGACATCCATTGTGTGGGGTTGGTGTTATGTCTTTGATAGTTCCTACGTCCATTCCCATATTTTGAAGAGTTCTTACTGCTGTTTCTCTACCTGCACCTGTACCACTAATGATTATATCCAATTTGTGTATACCAAATTCTGTTGCTCGTCTAACAGCCTCTTCTGCTGCAACTTGGGCAGCATATGGAGTTGATTTTCTAGAACCCTTAAATCCAACAGAACCGCCAGATGTCCATACAACTGTTTCACCGTTTGTATCAGAAATATTTATTATAGTGTTGTTAAAACTTGCTTTTATATGCGCTACGCCTGAAGGAATATTTTTTTTATTTTTTTTCTTTGATTTTTGTTCAGCCACTATTTCATAACTTTCTTCTTACCTGCAATAGCAAATCTTGGACCTTTTCTTGTTCTTGCATTAGTGTGAGTTCTTTGACCTCTTACAGGTAATCCCGTTCTATGTCTAATACCTTGATAAGTTCCAATTTCAGTTTTTCTTCTTATGTTTTGTGAAACATCTCTTCTCAAATCCCCTTCAACTCTAAAATTTGATTCTATATATTTTCTTATTTTTGCAATCTCATCATTTGTAAGATTATTCACTCTTGTGTCAGGATTTATTTCGAGATCATTACAAATGTCTTCTGCTCGTTTTGCGCCAATACCGTGTATGTACCTGAGTGAAGCTATAACTCTTTTTTCTCTTGGTATATCAATACCTGAAATTCTAGCCAAACTTAACCTTGCCTTTGCTTATGTCTTGGGTTCCTTTTATTGATAACATATAGCTTGCCTTTACGACGAACTATTTGATCATTAGGACCTCTTTTTTTTATACTCGCTTTTACTTTCATTTATGTCTCCAAGTAATCCTACCTCTTGTAGGATCATATGGTGATACTTCCATCTCTACTACATCACCAGGTAGAATTCGAATATACTTCATCCTCATTTTTCCTGATACATGTGCTAAGATTTCTGCTCCACTCTCAAGTTTCACCTTAAATGAGGCGTTTGGAAGAGTTTCAGTTACAGTCCCCTGTACTTTAATTATGTTCTTTTCTTTTTCTACCAAAATTACCTGATTTTAAGACCGATTAACTAGATTAGTCTAATTATGAACTATTACCAACAAATTTTGAGAAATTACAATTCTGAAAAAATACATACTTCATCCTCCATTATTCCTATTACGTGTTCCCAGTGAGCAGATTTTTTTCCATCAGCAGTCCTTACAGTCCATCCATCTGCATCAACTTTTGTATCTGCGGTACCTAAATTGAACATTGGTTCAATGCAGATTGCCATACCTTTTTTTAGCTTAAATCCTTTATTTTTGATACCGTAATTTGGTACTTGTGGATCTTCATGCATTTCTAGTCCAATCCCATGACCAACATATTCTCTGACAACTCCATAAGAATTTTTCTTACCAATTTTTTCAATTTTGTTACCAATAGTCCCTAGCTTTTGACCATCCTTTACAAGTTTTATTGCCTCGTAAAGGGCTTTTTTTGTAACATCGATTAACTTCTGATCTTCACTAGAAATTTGTCCTATTCCATAAGTAAGAGCTGCGTCTGCATGAAACCCATTTACAGTACAACCAACATCAATTGATAATATATCACCCTCTTCTATAACAAAATTTTTTGGAATTCCATGAACAATAACATCATTGGGTGATGCACAAATGTATGATGGAAATCCTCTGTAATTTAGAAAATTTGAGACTGCATTTGATTTTTTAATTATCTCTTCTGCCTTTTTGTCTAATGTTTCTATTTTTGTTCCGGGTAAAGAAATATTTTGTAATTCTGCATGAATGGTGGCAACTATTTTTCCCGCTTTTTTCATATTCATAAAATCTTCATTTGATTTGTAAGTAATCATAATTTCATAAACTTTGAAATTTCATTGAATATGTCATCAATCTCACCAAATGCATTTACAGAATTTAGAACTCCCTTGTTGCTGTAGTAGTCAACCAATGGAGCAGTCTCTTTTTTATAAACTTCAAATCGTACTTTTATGGATTCTTCGGTATCATCTTCTCTTCCACGATCCAACATACGCTTAACTAATTCTTCTTCATTAACCTCAAATAAAATTACGTTTTTAATTTTTAAGTCATCAATCTCAAGACTTTCTGCCTGAGCGATTGTCCTGGGAAATCCATCTAATATAGCTCCGTTATCACAATCAGGTTTTCCTATCCTTTCAATCAACATTGCCGTGACTAAATCATCAGATACAAGATTTCCTTTGTTTAAAATGTCTTTAGCTATGAGACCTAGTTTCGTTTCATTTTCAACATGATCTCTTAACATTACCCCAGTAGATATATGGGGAAGCTTAAAAGTTTCAGATAATTTTTCAGCCTGAGTTCCTTTTCCTGCACCTGGTGGTCCAAGAAAAATAGTGATATTTGTCAATCAATAAATCCTTCGTAATTTCTCATACTTAATTGACTCTCTATTTGTTTCATTGTTTCTAGTGCTACACCTACGGTAATGAGTATTGATATACCACTGAAGCCCAAAGGAATATCCCAAATCGCTGACGCAATTGATGGTAAAACAGCCACAGATGCAAGGAAAACTGATCCAGGAAGAGTAATTCTGCTAATTATGTGTGATAAATAATTTGTTGTTGATATACCTGGACGAACACCAGGAACAAAACCTCCCTGTCTTCTTATCATGTCTGATTGTCTAACTGGATCAAATTGAATAGTGGTATAAAAATATGTAAAGAATATTATCAACATTCCTAAAAAGAAAATATAAAACCAGCTAGTACCTTGTGAATTAGCTAGGTTGACATCAATCCAGTTTCTAATTCCTGCAGTAATTGAGTTATCTTGGGGAAGGGAAGTTGCAATAAGTGCTGGAAAGAAAAGTACACTAGTTGCAAAAATAACAGGAATGACACCAGCACTGTTGACCTTTAAGGGTATGTATGTACTTTGACCTCCCATAACTTTTCTACCCCTTACTCTTTTAGCAAATTGAATTGGAATTCTTCTTTGGCCCTGCTCTACATAAATTATTCCAACAATCATGAGAAAAAACATTAGTACTAAAAAGCTAAATTGACCTATCCTACCTTGTCCAGCAGTCACTTGATATGCACCACCAAAGCTAGCTGGTAATTGGCTTATGATACTTGCAAAAATAATTAAAGACATTCCATTTCCTATGCCTCTTTGAGAGATTAATTCTCCCAACCACATGATGAATGCTGTTCCAGCAGTCATTGTTAGAACAATTAATCCGACCCTGGACGGCGTGTAGTTTGGTATTAAAGATATACCTCCAGTTAAACTTCCACGAGAAAATATATAAGTTAAACCTGTAGATTGTAACAATGCAAGAACAACTGTGATATATCTAGTCCATTGTGTGATTACTTTTCTTCCTGATTCTCCCTCTTCCTGAAGCTTTTGCAACCTTGGAATTACAACTGTTAATAATTGCAAAATAATACTTGAAGTGATGTAAGGCATAATACCTAGTGCAAAAACTGAAAATGTCTCTAATGCTCCCCCAGAAAACAAATTTAGTAATCCATAAATACCTGCTTGAGAACCTGAGTCGGTCAGTCTTTGAACAGCTTCTAAATCAACCCCTGGTACAGGAACTGCTGCTCCTAATCGATAAACTCCGAACATTAACAAAGTGAAAATAATTCTTTTTCTTAGATCAGGAATTTTAAACATGTATTTGAAAATCGAAAGCTTCATATTAAATCTCTATAACTTCTACAGTACCACCAGCATCTTCAATTTTCTTCTTAGCAGATTCACTTACAGCGTGTGCTTTTACGTTGACACTATTTGTAATTTCACCGTTGCCAAGAATTTTTACAAATCCCTTTTTTCTTGTTAATCCATTTTTCTGAAGTATTTCTGGATCAATATCACCTTTAAGGTTTTTATCTTGTAAATCAGAAACGTTTACAACCACATACGACATTTTAGGAGTATTTTTTAGTCCCTTAAGTTTTGGGATTCTTCTATAGAGTGGAATTTGTCCGCCTTCAAAGTATGCAGGTACTGTTTTTCTAGCTCCTGTTCCTTTTGTTCCTCTTCCAGCAGTTTTTCCTCTTTTTCCAGCTTCTCCTCTTCCTTTCCGAATTTTTGATTTAGTTGAACCTGGTGTTGGCTTTAAATGATGAAATTTAATTTTACTCATTGAATTTCCTCTGTTTCTACAAGGTGTGCAACTTTATTCAGCATCCCGGTAAGACTTTCATCAACATCTCTCTCAACTGAAGAATTAATTTTTTTTAATCCAAGAGATTTTATAGTTTCTTTTGCTTTAAAACCTTGTCCAATAAGTGATCTTTTAAGAGTAATTTTAACCTTTGGCATCTTCTTTTAACTTTCTTTCAGCTTTTGTATTTTCATATGCATCAACTAAACCTTTTGGAGCAATTTCCATAACATTCTTACCTCTTAATTTAGCTACTTCATCTGGTGTTCTTTGGCCTAATAATCCATTGAGAGTTGCTTTCGCAACATTCAAATGAGTAGGTGATCCTAAAGACTTAGCAAGAATGTCTTTAATTCCTGCTGCCTCAAGTACTTGTCGAACTGCACCACCAGCAATTACACCTGTACCAGGAGCAGCTGGTTTTAATAAAACCTTAGAAGAACCATGTTCTCCAGTAGTAGTATGTACTATCGTTGATCCAGCCATAGGTATAGGATGAATGTTCTTTTTTGCATTTTCAATAGCTTTCTGTATTGCAAGCGGAACTTCTGAACCTTTTCCGTAACCTATACCAGCATTACCGTTTCCATCTCCAACAGCAACTAAAGCAGTAAACGCAAAGTTTCGACCACCTTTAACTACTTTTGCTACTCTATTTATGTGAATAACGTTTTCTTGTAATTCTATTTCAGCCATTAGAACTTAATACCTTTTTCTCTAATACCATCAGCTAAAGCTTTGACTCTACCATGGTAAATATACCCTCCTCGATCAAAAACTGCTTCTTTGATGTTGTTCTTGTTAAGAACGTCACCCATTAATTCTCCAACTTTTTTTGCAGTATCAATACTTAAATTATCACTCTTAAGCTCTTTTGATAATGTACTTGCTGATCCAATAGTTGTTTGATTTAAATCATCAATTGCTTGTACATATATATTTTTATTGCTTTTATATACAGCTAGACGCGGCTTACTGGCATCACCGTACACTTTCTTTCTGATTCTAATTTTTCTTTTTGATCTTGAATCTAAACTTTTCACTTTACGCTCCTGCAGTTGCTACTGCTGCTTTACCAGCTTTTCTTCTTACATATTCATCTTGATATCTGATTCCCTTACCTTTATAAGGTTCAGGTGGTTTAATTGATCTAATATCCGCTGCGACTTGCCCAACCAAAGCTTTATCAATGCCAGAGACATTTATTGTATTTTGATCTGGTACATCAAATGTAATATTTTCTACTTTTTTAAATATAACTGGATGTGAAAAGCCACAAAGTATCTCTAGATCATTACCTTTTAAAGAAACCCTATGTCCAACACCTTGTAGTGTAAGAGTCTTTGAATATCCTTCGCTAACCCCCACAATATTATTTGCTACTAATGATCTGTACAAACCGTGTAAACTTTTTACTTGCTTTTCATCTGACTCTCTTGTGAATTGAAGTACATTATCAGATATTTCAAACTTTATTTTTTCTTCAAGCACCTCAGTAACCAGTTCACCTTTTTGACCTTTTACATTGATTTTGTTTCCATCAATATTGATTTCAACTTTCTCGGGTATCTCAATTGGTTTATTACCAATCCTACTCATGACCAAACCTCACAAATTAGTTCTCCCCCAAGCTTTCTTTTTCTTGCTTCTGAATCAGATAATAAACCTCTTGAAGTAGAAACCACAACGGTACCCAAACCTCCGTTGTTTCTTGGGAGTTTATCAAAAGAAGAATAAACCCTTCTTCCTGGTTTAGATAATCTATTTAAACCAGCAATTACAGATTTTCCTTCTTCTGAGAATTTGATAGTTAAATTTAAAACTTTTTTTGCTCCATCTCCTTTTACTTCTACGTCGCTTATATAACCTTCATCTTTAAAAAGTTTTGCGAGCTCAAATTTGAAATTTGAGTGTGGAATCTCAACATTTGATTTTGACACAAGTGTTGCATTTCTAACTCTTGTTAAAAAATCTGAAATAGGATCATTTACCATCTTTACCACGAAGCTTTCTTTATGCCTGGAAGCTCTCCTTTGAGTGCCAAGTCTCGAAAAGTATTTCGTGACATTCCAAATTTTCTTAAATTACCCCTAGGTCGTCCTGTTACTTGGCACCTATTACGATGACGTGTTGCAGATGCATCTCTAGGCATTTTTGCAATCTTTTTTTGAGCTTCCCTTTTCTCATCATAAGTGGATTCAGGGTCACGAATAACAGCTAATAATTCTTTTCTTTTTAATGAATAAAAATTTGCTGTCTCTTCTCTTTTATTATTTTTAACTATTTTACTTTTTTTAGCCATAATTAATTCTCCCTAAACGGAAAGCCAAGCGAGTTAAGTAACTCGTATCCGCCTGAATTATCTTTTGCAGTAGTACAAATTGTTATATTCATTCCTCTGATATCTCTGACTTTATCATATTCAACTTCTGGAAATACGAGTTGTTCGTTCAGTCCAAGAGAAAAATTACCATTGCCATCAAATGATTTTTTACTAAATCCTCTGAAATCTCGAATTCTTGGGACTACTACCTGTACAAACCTATCATAAAATTCCCACATTCTATTTCCTCTAAGTGTTACAGAAACCCCTATTGGCATTCCTTCACGAATTTTAAAACCCGCAATTGATTTTTTAGCTCTTTTTATAACTGGTTTCTGGCCTGATATTGCAGTCAGTTCATCAACCATTGATTCAAGTGCTCTACCATCTGTAGCAGCTTTTCCATCACCGATATTTATAACAATTTTTTCTAGTTTTGGAACAGCATTGGTGTTTTCAATATTTAATTGTTTCTTTAGTTCATCAATTAATTGTGTTCTATATTGATCTTTAAGCCTCGGAATCATGCTTCATCTCCAGTTTGTGCTAAAACTCTGAATTTATTTCCATTTTTATCAAACTTATATGTTACTCTTCCACTCTTTTTTTTGACAACCAGTGCAACATTTGAGGCATCTATTGGCATACTTTTATCAATAACTCCTCCTTGCATTGTTTGGCCTTGAGGTTTTTGATGTTTTTTATTTATATTTATCCCTTCAACTAAAACTTGATTCTTTTTTGGAAATACTTGCAAAACTTTACCTTCTTTACCGTTATCTTTTCCAGAAATAATTTTTACGGTATCACCTTTTTGTATTTTCATTACAAAACCTCCGGTGCAAGTGATACTATTCTCATAAATTTTTTTTCTCTTAATTCTCTACCAACTGGTCCAAAGATTCTTGTTCCTCTTGGTTGATCTTGATCGTTTAAAATTACGCATGCATTTTCATCAAACCTAATATAGGTACCATCTTTACGTCTTGTTTCTTTCCTAGTTCTGACAACAACAGCTTGCACAATATCACCTTTTTTTATCTGGCCACCAGGAACAGCATCTTTTACGGTTGCTGTAAAAACATCTCCCAAACCCGCATATCTAATTTTTGAACTACCTTTTACCTTTATGCATAACACTTCTTTTGCGCCAGAGTTGTCAGCAACTTTTAATCTTGATTCTTTTTGTATCATCTTGCTCTCTCAACAATCTCAGTAACTCTCCACATTTTTGTTTTAGACATTGGCTTGGTTTCAGTTATTTTTACAGTGTCCCCAACTTTTGCATCAAAACTGTCATCATGGGCATGAAGCTTTCTTGTTTTTTTAACAATTTTTCCATACTTTGGATGTTGAAATTGTAATTCAATAGACACGGTAACTGTTTTCTCTCTTTTATCAGAAACTACTACTCCTGTTCTTACTTTTCGAGATGCTCTTGGTTCACTACTCATTATTCTCTTCCGTATTCATGTCATTGATTTTTTGATTTAATATTGTGTTTGCCTGTGCAATTTCTTTCTTTATTTTTTTAAATACCGAAGTGTCTTCAATTTGACTCGTTGCTAACGCAAATCTTGAGTCCATTAATTCTTTTTTAAGATCTAAAATTTTATTTTCAAGTTCCATAATGGATAATTCTCTCAAATCATTAATGCTCATATATTCCTCTTTACAAATTTTGTTTTAATTGGCAATTTATGTCCTGCTTTTCTCATTGCTTCTTTTGCAATCTCTTCAGAAACACCAGAAATTTCAAAAATTATTTTTCCTGGTTTTACAACTGCGACATAGTACTCAACGTTACCTTTTCCTGATCCCATTCGAACTTCAGCGGGTTTTTTTGTAATTGGTTTGTGAGGAAAAATGTTTATCCAAACCTTTCCCCCTCTTTTCATTGTTCTTGTAATTGTTATTCTTGCAGCCTCAATTTGACGTGCTGTTATATATGAAGTCTCAACAGCTTGAAGTCCATAATCACCAAATGTCACTTCATTACCACCTTTTGAAAGACCTCTTCTTCTACCTCTATGTGATTTTCTATGTTTTGTCTTTTTTGGCATTAACATATTTATTCTTCTTCCATTATTGATTTTTCTTGCTCGAATTGTTCTGTTGCCTCATTAGGTCTAATGCGATTACCCCCACCTGCTTCAACAATCTTTGAAGATGATTCATTTGTTTTTTTACCACCACCAGCTTCAAGAATACGTGATTTTTTAGTCTCACCTACTGCTGCTTCAACACGAGATTTAACAGATTTAACTCTTCCAGTAGCTGGACCTCCACTTGCTAAATTAGCTTCAGCTGCAATTTTATCTTGTCTTAGTTTATTTGAACCTACAACATCACCTTTGTAAACCCAAACTTTTACTCCAATTGAACCTACGGTTGTTTGAGCTGCAGCTCTTCCAAAATCAATATCAGCACGTAAAGTGTGTAATGGTACTCTGCCTTCGCGGTACCATTCTCTTCTACCCATCTCTGCTCCACCGAGTCGTCCAGAACATTCAACTCTTACACCTTCGGCTCCAGCTTTAAGAGCACCTGTTACGGCTCTTTTCATAGCTCTTCTAAATGCAACTCTGTTTTCTAATTGGTCTGCAACAGCTCTTGCTAATAATTGGGCATCAAGTTCAGGCTCTCTAACTTCAATAATATTTAGTTTTACAGGTTGGCTGGACAATTCTTCGAGTCCTTTTCTCAACCTATCTGCTTCTGCACCTTTTCTACCAATTACAACACCGGGTCTAGCTGTATGAATGTCAACTTGGACCTTATCCCTTGTTCTTTCTATATCAATTCGAGAAACTGCACCTTTAATTAACTGTGAAGACAAAAACTCTCTAATTCTATAATCTTGATTAACCAGTTTTGTGTATTCTTTATCACTAAACCAACGTGACTTCCAGTCATTAACAATTCCAATTCTAAATGCGTAAGGATGTGTTTTTTGTCCCATTACAATTCTCCGTCTGCTGTGGTTAGTTCGATTACCAAGTGAGATGTTCTTTTATTTATCCTTCCGGCTCTACCTCTAGCCCTTGGTCTAAATCTTTTTAGAGTAGGTCCTTCATCTGCAGTAGCTTTTGAAATATAAAGATCACTTGAGCTTAAACCAAAATTATTCTCAGCATTTGCGATTGCGCTTTCAACAACTTGTGATATTTCATCAGCTGCTCTTCGTTTTGTAAATTTAAGGATATCCAAGGCTTCAGAAACAGGTAGTCCTCTTATTAAATTCAATACTAACCTCAATTTGTAAGGTGATTGCCTTACATATTTACTCTTCGCAGTTACTGTTTGATTTTCCATTAGCTTTGTCCTGGGTGTCCTTTAAATGTTCTTGTCGGAGCAAATTCTCCTAGTTTATGACCAACCATTGCTTCTGTCACAAAAACTGGAATATGTTGTCGACCATTATGAACTGCAATTGTTAAACCTACCATTTCAGGAACTATTGTAGATCTTCTACTCCACGTTTTAATTACACTTTTGTTTCCACTGTTTTGTGCTTCTTCAACCTTCACTAAGAGATGATTATCTACAAATGGTCCTTTTCTTAAACTTCTTGACATGATTAATTTCTACCTTTTTGAGATCTTCCTCTAACAATTGATTTATTGCTATATTTTTTCTTTTTTCTTGTTTTTGCTTCCGGCTTACCCCATGGGCTTACAGGAGTTCTACCACCAGATGACTTTCCTTCCCCACCTCCGAGTGGGTGATCAACTGGATTCATTGCAACACCTCTTGTTTGAGGCCTTACACCTTTCCATCTTTTTCTTCCAGCTTTTCCAAGTTTTGTTAATTCAGCTTCTGCGTTTCCAACGCTTCCAACTGTTGCTCTGCAATCCATTGAGACTGTTCTCATCTCTCCAGATGGAAGTCTTAACAATGCCAGACCCGATTCTTTACTCATAAGCTGAACTGATGATCCAGCAGACCTTGCCATTTTAGCTCCACCGCCAGGTCTTAGTTCAACTGCATGTACGAATGTACCTGCAGGAATGTTCCTTAATGGTAAACAATTTCCATCTTTTATCTCAGCTTTAGGTCCAGACTCTACCATGCTGCCTTCATAAACTCCTTCAGGTGCAATAATGTAACTTTTTTCGCCATCAACATAATGAAGTAAAGCAATTCTGGAATTTCTGTTTGGGTCATATTCTATTCCAGCAACCTTTGCCGGTATACCGTCTTTGACTCTCTTAAAATCGACAACTCTATATTTTTGTTTATGTCCTCCACCTCTATGTCGAGATGTAATTCTTCCTTTATTATTTCTACCACCGGTTGACTTCTTTGATTGTAAAAGTTTTTTTTCAGGTTTTGATTTAGTAATTTCACTAAAATCACCTGTTACATGTCCTCTCATTCCTGGAGTAATTGGTCTAATTTTTTTTGATCCCATACCTAAACTCCAAATGCCTCAATAGTTTGTCCGTCTTGTAAAGTAACAATTGCTACTTTTCTTGTACTTTGTTGACCAATAACATAACCAAATCTTTTCTTTTTTCCTTTTTTATACATTGTGTTGACAGACAGAACTTCAACATCAAAAATTTCTTCCACAGCTTTTTTGATTTCAGGCTTAGTCGCACTTGTGTGGACAAAGAAAGTATATGAATTTGAGTTAGCAATTCTGTCATATGACTTTTCTGAGATAAGAGGAGCTATAAGTACATCTTCTAAATACTTCATCTTTGCTCCAAAAATGTATTTATAGCGTTTTCGCTAAAAACTACAGCTTCATTTGAAATAACATCATAAGTTGAAAGTTTTGTCACGGAAGTTAGCTTTGAATTTGAAAGATTTCTGAATGACTTTATAAGGGAATCATCATTTTCTCCGTAGACAAAAACAAAGGATTTGGAAATTGATAATTCTTTAATTGCATTTGATGCAGCTTTTGTTGAAGGTGTATCAAGTCCAGCTCCATCTACAACAAATACTGACTCTTCTAATACTCTGTTTGATACAGACATATATAATGATTTCTTTTTCATTTTCTTTGGTGTTCTGTCTTTGTACACTCTTCCGCCTGGACCATGAGCTATTCCCCCACCTACAAAAATAGGTGATCTTAAAGACCCGTGTCTTGCTCTACCAGTTCCTTTTTGTACCCAAGGTTTTGCACCTGTTCCAGAGACTTGTGATCTTGTTTTTACACTTGCTGTATTATTTCTTGCATTTGTTCTATTAGCTTTAGTAACTTGGTGTAAAAGACCTGTATTCATCTCTTCGTTTAGTTCAAAGTCATATTGTTTATTTGAGGTCTTGTTATCTTTTAAAGAAAATGATTTCAACTTAATACTCATGATGAAACCTTTATAGCTGAGCTGATTTGAACGATATTTCCTTTGTT
Organism: uncultured Candidatus Actinomarina sp.; assembly: GCA_902627635.1. Lineage (GTDB taxonomy): Bacteria > Actinomycetota > Acidimicrobiia > Actinomarinales > Actinomarinaceae > Actinomarina. The sequence goes on along the minus strand of CACOKA010000001.1, from coordinate 85,461 downwards.
GCCTGGTACTGATCCGTTCACAAGTAAATAATTTTTTTCTTCATTTATGGCAACTACGGTTACTGATTGAATAGTACTTTTCTGATTACCCATTCTTCCTGACATTTTTGTACCTTTAAATACATGGCCTGGATAAGAGGCATTACCAATTGACCCTCCAGCTCTGTGAACTTTATGGACACCGTGGCTTGCTTTTTGTCCTGAAAAATTATGTCTTTTCATAACACCTGAGTAACCTTTTCCTTTTGAAAATCCGGTTATGTCTACTTTTTGACCAACTTCAAAAAAATCATTAATTTTTATTTCTTTACCAGATTCAAGTGGGGTTTCTTCATCAAAAGGTACTTCGAAAAGTCCTTCCCCCGGTTCAACATTGTATTTCTTATAATGTTCTGCAAGAGGTTTTGCTACATTTTTTGCAGAACCAATAGTTAATTGTGCAGCACTGTATCCATCTTTCTCATTGGATTTTATTTGCACCACTCTGCAACCTGAAACATCAAGCACAGTTACACCCATTGAGATTGAATTTTCATCAAATAGCTGGGTCATACCTACTTTTTTTGCAATAATTGACTTCATAATTTGATCTCAACTTCTACACCAGCTGGTAAATCTAACCTCATTAGAGAATCAACGGTCTTAGGTGTTGGTTCAACGATGTCAATTAACCTTTTATGAATTCTCATTTCAAAATGTTCTCTCGATTTTTTATCTACATGGGGAGAACGAATAACACAATAACGATGGATTTGAGTAGGTAAAGGGATTGGTCCTTTGACTTTTGCTTGTGTTTTCATCACTGTTTCGGCAATTTTACGAGCAGACTCGTCTACAACATAATTGTCATATGCTTTTAACTTTATCCTTATCTGCTGTTCTTGCTTTGCCATTTTTTCCCCAAAAAAAACCGGGAGTAGAATTCTACTCCCGGTTAAGTTTTATTTACTCTATAACTTTTGTCACCTGTCCTGCTCCAACAGTTCTTCCACCTTCTCTAATCGCAAATTTAACGCCCTCTTCCATTGCAATTGGAGATATAAGTTCTACAGAAATTGGAACATTATCACCAGGCATGACCATTTCAGTACCATCAGCTAGAGAAACTTCTCCCGTAACATCAGTGGTTCTGAAATAGAACTGTGGCCTATATCCTTTAAAAAATGGATTGTGTCTTCCACCTTCCTCTTTTGTAAGAACATATACCTCAGCCTCAAATTTTGTATGAGGTGTTATGGATCCAGGAACAGCAATAACCTGCCCTCTTTCCACATCATCTTTATCAATACCTCTTAAAAGTAAACCAACGTTGTCTCCAGCTCTACCCTCATCAAGGAGTTTCCTGAACATTTCAACACCAGTACAAACTGATTTGGTAGTTTCACGAATACCAACAATTTCTACTTCATCGTTTACATTTACAATACCTTGTTCAATTCTTCCAGTAACAACTGTTCCTCTACCAGTAATTGAAAAGACGTCTTCAACTGGCATTAAGAAAGGCTTGTCCACTACTCTCACAGGTTCTTCTATATATGAATCAACCTGTTCCATTAATTGAAGAACAGCATTTACACCATCTTCTTTTCCTTCAAGAGCTGCTAACGCAGAACCTTTCACGACTGGAACATCATCTCCTGGGAAATCATACTCATTTAAAAGTTCTCTAACTTCCATTTCAACAAGGTCTAATAATTCATCGTCGTCTACTTGATCAACTTTGTTGAGGAAAACAGCAATTGCTGGTACACCAACTTGTCGCGCAAGTAGAACGTGCTCTCTTGTCTGCGGCATAGGTCCATCAGCTGCTGAAACTACAAGAATAGCTCCATCTACCTGAGCAGCACCAGTAATCATGTTTTTAACATAATCCGCGTGACCAGGCATATCAACGTGAGCATAATGACGGTTTTCTGTCTCGTACTCAACGTGTGCTATCTGAATAGTGATTCCCCTTTCTTTTTCTTCTGGTGCTTTATCAATTTCATCGAAAGCAGTTGCCTCACCCGCACCAGCATCAGCCAAAACTTTTGTTATTGCGGCCGTCAATGTTGTTTTTCCATGGTCAATGTGGCCCATTGTACCAATGTTCACATGAGGCTTGCTTCGGTCAAATTTCTCTTTTGACATATTTTCTCCTTTTCTAAAAGTTTAAACTCTGAAACAAAGTTTAAACTTCAACCTCTACTCCACGAACACTTGCAGTTATCTCTTTTGTTATAGCGTCTGGGACGTCCTCATAACTATCAAACTGCATCGTGAATGTTGCACGGCCTTGTGTTCTAGAACGCAAATCTGTTGCGTAACCGAACATTTCTGATAATGGAACCTTTGCACTGACTACTTTTGCCGATCCTCTTTGTCCCATTTCAGCTATCTTTCCTCTTCTTGAAGAAAGATCTCCGACAACATCTCCCATAAAATCTTCAGGGGTTACTACTTCTACAGTCATAATAGGCTCCAGTAGTTTTACTCCAGCTTTTTTTGCTCCATCTTTTAACGCCATGGACCCTGCGATTTTAAAAGCCATTTCTGAAGAGTCAACATCATGATATGTTCCATCTTTTAGCGTTGCTCTCATATTCACAAGTGGATATCCAGCTAGAACACCTGATTCCATTGCAGCCTCAACACCTGCATTAACTGATGGGATATACTCTTTTGGAATTCTTCCACTTTTAATTAAATCTACAAATTCATATCCATCTTCAATAGGTTCAAGCTCCATAATGACATGTCCATATTGACCTCGACCACCACTTTGTCTAATATATTTCGCCTCAATATCGGTCTTCTTTTTGAGTGCCTCTCTATATGCCACTTGAGGTTTACCAATATTTGCCTCTACTTTAAATTCCCTTTTTAGACGATCTACAAGAATATCAAGATGCAATTCTCCCATTCCTGAAATGATTGTTTGACCAGTCTCTTCATCAGAATTAACTTTGAATGTAGGATCTTCTTCAGCTAATTTTTGTAAACCCTCTGATAACTTTTCTTCATCAGCTTTTGATTTTGGTTCGATTGCAACTGAGATAACAGGTTCAGGGAACGTCATTGATTCTAGTTGAATAGGGCTTCCTGAATCAGATAATGTATCTCCTGTTTTTGCATTTTTAAGACCAACTCCTGCAACAATATCCCCAGTAGAAATAAAATCTATGTCCTCTCTTGAGTTTGAATGCATTCTCAATATTCTTCCAAGTCTTTCGTCCTTGCCTGTTGTCGTATTAACAACTTTGTCACCTTTATTTAAGGTGCCGGAATAAACCCTAAAATAAGTTAACTTTCCTACATGTGGATCACTTACAACTTTAAATGCAAGTGCAGAAAATGGTTCTTCGTCAGAATGCTCTCTGCTAATTTCATCTTCTTCCTTACCAGGTGTAAATCCTGATACTGGTTCTATATCTAGAGGTGAGGGAAGATAATCAACAACTGCATCCAGTAGAAGTTGTACACCTTTGTTTTTAAAAGCACTACCTGCAAGAACTGGTACAAATAAACCTGAAAGAGTTCCTGTTCTAATTGCTTTTTTTATTTCAGCAACTGAAAGCTCTTCATCTCCAAGATATTTCTCAAGTACTTCGTCATCTGCTTCAGCTACGACATCCAAAAGTTCTGCTCGTTTTGTATTTGCTTCTTCAAGTCGATCCTCTGGTATATCTGCAATATCCCATTCAGATCCATCATCTTTTGTCCAGGTGTGTGCTTTCATTTCAACAAGATCAATTACTCCAACAAAATCTGCTTCAGATCCTATAGGAATTTGAAGAACAGCTGGTTTTGCTTCAAGTCTTTCAATGATTGACTGTACGTCATCATCAAAGTTTGCACCTGTTCTATCAAGTTTGTTGATAAAACAAATTCTTGGTACATTATATTTGTCAGCTTGTCTCCAAACTGTCTCTGACTGTGGTTCGACTCCTGCAACACCATCAAATACAGCTACAGCACCATCTAATACTCTGAGAGACCTTTCAACCTCAACTGTAAAATCAACGTGACCGGGAGTGTCAATAATATTAATTGTGTGGTCATTCCAGCTACATGTAGTAGCAGCAGATGTAATAGTTATTCCACGCTCTTGCTCTTGTTCCATCCAGTCCATAACAGCTGCTCCATCATGAACTTCACCAATCTTGTATGTTTTACCTGTGTAATACAAAATTCTCTCTGTTAAGGTAGTTTTTCCAGCATCTATATGAGCCATAATTCCGATATTTCTTAGGTTTTTGAGATCTACTGTTCTAGTTGACATATTATTACCACCTGTAGTGAGCGAAAGCTCTGTTCGATTCAGCCATTTTATGTACATCTTCTTTTTTCTTGACTGCAGCTCCAGTATTATTACTTGCATCCAAAAGTTCACGTCCTAATCTATCAGACATTGACTTCTCTCCTCTTTTTCGAGCAGCATCAACAATCCACCTTATTGCAAGTGTGGTGCTTCTTCTATGTGGAACTTCCATCGGAACCTGATAGTTAGTACCACCGACTCTTCTGGATTTTGTTTCAATTTGAGGTTTAACATTTTCAAATGCAGCTTTTAATACATTCAATGGATCTCCACCAGCTTGTTTTTCAACAAGTTCTAATGATTTATATACAATACTTCGTGCTACGTCTTTTTTTCCATCTAATAAAACTTGATTTGTTAATTGTGATACAAGAACGCTATTGAAAAGAGGGTCTGCTTCAGGCTTTCTTTTAAGTGATGGTCCTCTTCTCATGATGATTAGCCTCTCTTACTTCCATATCTAGATCTTGCTTGTTTTCTGTCAGTCACACCTGCGGTATCTAAAGCACCCCTAATCACTTTATATCTAACACCAGGAAGATCTTTTACCCTTCCACCTCTTACTAAAACAATTGAATGTTCTTGTAAATTGTGTCCTTCTCCTGGAATGTATGCAGTAACTTCAGTACCAGTTGATAGTCTCACTCTGCAAACTTTTCTTAAAGCTGAGTTAGGTTTTTTTGGTGTAACTGTATATACACGCGTGCAAACGCCCCTCCTTTGTGGAGACCCCTTGAGACCAGGTGTTTTCTCTTTCATCACCTTGGACTTACGTCCTTTTCTCACTAGTTGCTGTGTTGTAGGCATAAAAATTCCAATCTAAAAAAGTTAATTTTTTATTACCGAAAAAGAAGTATATGACAGATTTGAACTTACAACAATGAATTCTTTATAAGTTTTTACTCTGTATCTTCATCTCCCTCTTCGCCTAACATAGCTAGCCATTGTGCTGGATTTGGTAGACCATCGTTATCTGATTCTTCTGATTCTGATGGTGCTGTCGCAAATCCTATTTCAGATACCTCTTGAGCGCCCGGTAAGGTAGGAGCTAATTTTTGATAAGCTTCTGAACCAGTACCAGCAGGAATTAAAGTACCTATAATTACATTCTCTTTTAATCCTGACAATGCATCAGTACTCTTTTTCATTGCAGCCTCAGTTAATACCCTTGTTGTTTCTTGAAAAGATGCTGCAGATAACCATGAATCTGTCGCTAAGCTAGCTTTTGTGATACCCATCAGTTCAGGTCTACCTTCGGCAGGTGTTTTACCATCTTTTACAAGTCCTTGATTGATGGTTCTAAATAAAGTTGCATCAATCAATTCGTTTGGTAAGAAGTCTGAATCGTTAGGTCTAACAATTCTTACCCTTCTTAACATTTGTCTTACAATCATTTCAACGTGTTTATCATGAACTTCAACTCCTTGATCACGATAAGTTTTTTGTACTTCGTCTACCAAATATTCTTGGCATGTACGAACTCCGTTGATTTGTAAGACTTCTTTTGGATCTTTTGGACCAGTTGTTAAAGCTTGTCCAGCTTCAACACTGTCTCCTTGATTAACGAGAAGAGTTTGTCTTCTCAAAACTAATAACTCAATCTCTTCTTTCTCATTTTGAATAGTAAGGATTCTGTTGCCTTCTTCGGTTTGATCAATAGATTTAATCTTTCCATTAATGAGTGATAAAACAGATTTACCTTTTGGTGTCCTGGCTTCAAAAAGCTCTACAATTCTTGGAAGACCAGAGGTTATGTCTAAACCTACAACTCCACCCGTATGAAAAGTTCTCATTGTAAGCTGAGTTCCAGGCTCTCCAATCGATTGAGCAGAAATTATTCCTACAGCTTCACCTTCTTCTACAGGTTTACCAGTTGCAAGGCTGAACCCGTAGCATAGCGGATCCATAGATTCAGGATCAAGTGAATTGAAAGGTGTAAGTACATTTACTGATTCAACTCCTGACTTGGCAATTACATCAAGAGCTTCTGCATCAATATAAGTTCCTTTAGTTAACTTTTTACCATCTCCAAACTCTATTGTTTTTTTATCCTTTTTAACATCCTCACTAAGTACTCTTCCAAATAATGTTGAGTGTAAATATTTGCTAGGTCTTCCTTCATTATCGACCGTAGATTTTGTAGTACCCCGCCAATCAATGTTTTCATCACCTTTATTTTGTACAACAATACCTGCAGCCACGTCAACTAGTCTTCTTGTTAAATAACCAGAGTCTGCAGTCCTTAACGCTGTATCTGCAAGTCCTTTTCTAGCACCGTGTGTAGAAATGAAATACTCAAGGACAGACATTCCTTCCCTAAAATTACTTTTTATTGGCCTTTCAATGATGTCACCTTTTGGATTAGCAACGAGACCTCTCATGCCTGCAAGCTGTCTTACTTGCATCATATTACCTCTAGCACCAGATTTAACCATCATATCAACAGGATTAAATCTTTCAGATTCTAATTCTGCACTCATTGCATACTGAACCTGATCTGTAGCTTCATTCCATATTTCAATAATTTTTTGTTTTCTCTCAGTTTCAGTAATAATGTCATCAAGATAAAGCTTTTCTACTTTTTCTGCTTCATTTTCATACTTTTCAAGTATTTGATTTTTTGTTGGTGGTGTTTTCACATCTGTCATTGCAACAGACAAACCAGCTTTTGCACCAAAATTAAAACCAACTTTTTTCATTGAATCTAAGAACTGTCTCAATTCAGCTTTGTTATAGGTTTCAATTACCTCAGAAATAATTTTTTTCATTTCTGGCTTTCTTACTGATGCCTCAATATATGGAAAGTCATCAGGCAATATAGAGTTAAAATGCATTCTTCCTAGTGTTGTATTAGTCAATGTGTCACCAGAAACATATTCTGGCGTAAGTAATTCAGAGAATCTATTTTTTATTTTGTTATATATGTCTTCAGATCCAGCTAAATTTCCAACCCTTACTTTAATTGGTGTTTGTAAAGAAATATGACCTGCTTCATAAGCTAGTTGTGCTTCGTTTAAATCAGCAAATGCATACTCTGCAGTATTTAGCTCATCATGACATTCTGTAATGTAATAAAGACCTATTACCATATCTTGGCTTGGAGATACTATAGGATTGCCCGAAGCCGGCGATAAAACGTTATTTGTAGCAAGCATCAAAACTCTGGCTTCTGCTTGAGCTTCAGCTGATAAAGGAACGTGAACTGCCATTTGGTCACCATCAAAATCAGCATTGAATGCTTCACAAACTAACGGATGTACTTGAATAGCTTTCCCTTCTACAAGGATTGGCTCAAATGCTTGAATTCCAAGCCTGTGTAAAGTAGGCGCTCTGTTTAGTAATACCGGGTGCTCTTCAATTACTTCTGCAAGGACATCCCAAACTTGAGCACGTGATCTTTCCACCATTCTTTTTGCAGATTTAATATTTTGAGCAAGACCGAGTTCGACAAGCCTTTTCATAACAAATGGTTTGAATAACTCAAGTGCCATCATTTTTGGCAATCCACATTGTTGTAAGTCTAAATGTGGACCAACTACGATAACTGACCTTGCAGAATAATCAACTCTTTTTCCAAGAAGGTTTTGTCTAAACCTTCCTTGCTTTCCTTTCAACATATCAGAGAGTGACTTAAGACCTCGTCCACCTGCCCCTGCAACTGCTCTACCTCTTCTTCCGTTATCAAAAAGAGCATCAACAGATTCTTGCAACATTCTTTTTTCATTGCTAATAATTATGTCAGGAGCACCGAGTTCAATTAATTTTTTTAATCTATTGTTACGATTAATTAATCTTCTATACAAATCATTAAGATCGGAAGTAGCGAATCTTCCACCGTCTAGTTGAACCATTGGACGCAACTCTGGAGGTATAACTGGTATCACTTCTAGAATCATTGCTTCAGGTGGGTTTTTTCCATCAGCGAAAGGTTTTATCACTTTCATTCTCTGTATTGCTCTTTGTCTACGTTGTGCTGATTTTGAATCTAGATCACTTTTAAGTTTTTCCATTTCGGCTTTAAGATCTACTAATTGGACTAGCTCTCTAACGGCTTCAGCTCCCATGCCACCTGTAAAATACTCATCATATTTATCAATCATTTCACGCCAAAGAGTATCATTTTCAATTAGGGTTTTAGGCTTTAAAGTTTTTAAGGTCGAAAATGCTTCTTGAATAACTTTTATTTCAGCATCGGATTTTGCTTGCTTTTGTTTGATCTCTTTTTCAATCTCTTTAGTTCTTAACTGGATCTCAGCATCAGGAACTTTTGCATTTTCCATAGCTTTAATCTCAACTTTCATTTGCTTAAGTCTTTTTACTTCCCATTCAGTGAATTCTTCTTCTACAATTTCTACTTCTGCTTCAACAGCTTCTTCAATTTCAGATAAATCTTTTGTTCTCTTTTTGTCGTCGACAGATACAACAAGATACGCTGCAAAGTAAATTACTTTTTCCAATTCCTTAGGTGACATGTCAAGAAAGTAACCTAATCTGCTTGGAACACCTTTGAAGTACCAAATATGAGTTACAGGAGCAGCTAACTCTATATGACCCATTCTTTCTCTACGAACTTCACGTCTTGTAACTTCAACACCACATCTTTCACAGACAATACCTCTATATCGAATCCTTTTATATCTTCCACATGAACATTCCCAATCTTTAGTTGGACCAAAAATTCTCTCATCAAAAAGACCTTCTTTTTCAGGTTTTAAAGTTCTGTAATTTATTGTTTCAGGTTTTTTAACCTCTCCAAAAGACCAACTTCTCATTTGATCAGATGTTGCAAGACTGATACTTAATTCATCAAAAATTTTCTCCATTAGACTTCAGCCTCATCTTCCTCGGGTCTTGTCATGTCGATACCCAATGTTTCAGCTGTTTTGACATATTCGTCACTGATGTCTTTCATAGAAATCTCTTCACCGGCGGAAAGAATTTCAACATTTAAACATAAACTTTGCATTTCTTTTAATAAAACTTTAAATGACTCTGGTATTCCTGGTTCTGGAATATTATCACCTTTTACAATAGATTCATAAACCTTTACTCTTCCAACTGTATCGTCAGATTTTATTGTTAAAAGTTCTTGAAGTGCGTAACTTGCACCATAAGCTTCAAGAGCCCATACTTCCATTTCTCCAAATCTTTGACCTCCAAATTGAGCTTTTCCTCCAAGTGGTTGTTGGGTGATCATTGAATAAGGGCCAGTTGAACGAGCGTGAATCTTTTCATCTACTAAATGAATAAGTTTTAATATATATGTGTATCCAACTGTGATTTTTGAGTCAAACTTTTCACCAGTTCGACCATCATATAAATCAGCTTTTCCATTTTCATCAACAAGTAATTTACCATCCCTATTTGGGTTTACATTTCTCAAAATTTCATGAATTTCATTTTCATCCGCCCCATCAAATACTGGGGTAGAGACTAAGGTTCCTGGTTTGGCTCCGTCTGATGCTTTAGACTTCCCTTTAAAATCTTGCCAACCTTCGTTTGCTGCCCAACCAAGATGTGTTTCTAAAATCTGACCAAGATTCATTCTGCTTGGAACGCCTAAAGGTGATAACAATATATCTACAGGTGTGCCATCTTCTAGAAATGGCATATCTTCTACTGGATTTATTTTTGAAATAACTCCCTTGTTGCCATGACGTCCAGAAAGCTTGTCTCCAACTTGGATTTTTCTTTGTATAGCTACGTAAACTCTTACTTTTTGATTTACTCCAGGTGGTAGGTCTGCTCCATCATCTCTTCTTAAAATCTGTACATCGATAACTTTTCCTCTTTCACCATGAGGAACTCTTAAAGAAGTGTCTCTAACTTCTCTCGCTTTTTCCCCGAATATTGCTCTTAAGAGTCTTTCTTCTGGAGTTAACTCAGTCTCTCCTTTTGGAGTAACTTTTCCAACCAAATAATCTCCAGGAGTAACCTCTGCGCCAATCCTAACGATTCCCATTTCATCAAGATCCATCAATACTTCTTCTGCTACGTTTGGGATATCTCTAGTTATCTCCTCTTCCCCTAATTTTGTATCTCTAGCTTCAATTTCATGTTCAGCAATATGTACAGAAGTTAATACATCCTCTTTTACTAAACGCTCCGAAATGACTATCGAGTCTTCAAAGTTATATCCATCCCATGGCATATATGCAACTAATAAATTTTTACCTAATGCAAGTTCTCCACCTTGGGTGCTAGGGCCATCAGCTAGTACATCACCTGGTTTTACTTTAAGGCCAGCTTTTACTAATGGTTTTTGATTTACGGAAGTAGCTTGATTTGATCTTTTGAATTTTCTAACTTCAAAAGTATGTTTTTTATTTGTTTCTTGTTCTTTAACAACTATTTCATCACCAGTTACTGACATTACTTCACCAGAAATTGGAGATATTAATGCTTCACCTGAGTCTCGTGCTACATTCTCTTCCATACCAGTGCCAACATATGGTGCCTCTGTGGTTACTAATGGCACAGCTTGTCTCTGCATGTTTGAACCCATTAAAGCTCTGTTTGCATCATCATGTTCAAGGAATGGTATTAATGCAGTAGTTACGGAACAGATTTGTTTTGGACTCACATCCATGTAATCAATCTCTTTATCACTAACGAAGGAGACTTGTCCCCTATTTTGTCTGGATAAGACTCTTTTATTTTTAAAGGTACCATCATCATTTAAAGGAGCATTTGCTTGAGCAATTGTATATTCATCTTCTTGAGAAGCAGTGAGATAAACTGCTTTATTAGTTTTTACGACTCCATTTTCTACTTTCCAATAAGGAGTTTCGATAAATCCGAATCTGTTTACCCTACCATATGTAGCAAGGGTACCTATAAGCCCAATATTTGGTCCTTCAGGTGTTTCAATAGGACACATTCTTCCGTAGTGAGAAGGGTGAACATCTCTAACTTCAAACCCTGCTCGTTCTCTAGATAACCCACCTGGACCCAAAGCTGAGAGCCTTCTTCTGTGAGTTAAAGCTGCAATTGGATTTGGTTGATCCATGAACTGACTTAATTGACTTGTACCAAAGAATTCTTTTAAAGATGCCTGGATTGGTCTTATGTTAATTAATGATTGAGGTGTGATTGCTTCTGGTTCCTGAGTAGTCATTCTCTCCCTAACTACTCTTTCTAATCTACTTAGGCCAACTCTAACTTGATTTTGAACAAGTTCTCCAACTGTTCTAATTCTTCTATTTCCAAAATGATCAATGTCATCAAGCCTTACAGGAATTGTTCTTCCAAGTTTGTTTTCAAATGACTCTTCGCCTGCATGTAGAGCAATAACATATTTAATCGTATCAATAATATCTTCGATCTGTAACATACCTTCTACTTCAGTAGAGTAAGTTTCAGCATCTTTTTCTCCATAATCTCTTCCAAGCTTTTGCTCAACTTTATACCTGCCAACTTTTGTTAGGTCATACCTTTTTGGAGTGTAAAACATTTGCTTTACAAGATTTCTTGCCGATTCAACAGTAGCTGGTTCACCCGGTCTTAGTTTTCTATAGAGATCAATCAAGGCAGCTTCGGAAGTAGTGTCGGGATCTCTTTCAATTGTATTTTGAATTGATGGGTAGTCACCAAAAAGTTCAATAGCTTCTTCTTTTGTCTCAATGACTCCTAAGGCCCTTAAGAAAGCAGTTATATGTTGTCTTCTTTTTCTGTCAACTCTTACCCCAACTGTATCTCTTTTATCTGTGTCAAATTCAAGCCATGCACCTCTACCTGGTATCATTTTTCCAATAAATATCTCTTTATCTGATGTTTTATCTATTTCCTGGGAAAAATAAACACCTGGCGATCTCACAAGTTGACTTACAATCACCCTTTCTGTTCCGTTTATAATAAATGTTCCTGTATCTGACATAATTGGAAAATCACCAAGAAAGACAGTTTGTTGTTTGATTTGACCAGTTTCTCGATCCAAAAATTGTGCAGTCACATATAAAGGTTGTGAATATGTAGAATCTGTAATTTTACATTCATCAAGACTTTTTAGTGGTTCTTCAAAGAAATGATTCAAAAATTCAAGCGAAAATCTCCCAGAAAAATCTTCTATAGGAGAAATTTCATCTAAAATTTCTTTTAAACCTTCTTCAATAAACCATTTAAACGAATCTTTTTGGACAATTAATAAATCTGGAATATCTAGAACTTTGGGAATTTTTGCAAACGAAAGCCTAGAATTCTGAACAGCGGACAACAAGCCTCCTCAAAAATGTTAAATGTGTTACCGAAAGATACAGTATATTAGTACTTAATATTTAAGTAAACAAATAAGTTAAAATTATTTAAGTTCTACAGTTGCGCCAGCACCCTCAAGGGCTTCTTTAGCTTTTTCAGCATCTTCTTTAGAAGCACCTGTGAGAATATCTGATGGAGCACCGTCAACAAGTTCTTTTGCCTCTTTTAGGCCAAGGCTAGTTAATCCTCTAACTTCCTTGATAACTTGTATTTTTTGTCCACCAGCATCTGCTAGAACAACATCAAAAGAATCTTTTGCTTCGTCTCCTCCAGCAGCTTCACCGCCACCTGCAGGCGCTGCAGCAACCGCAACTGGTGCAGCAGCAGTGACATCAAATTTTTCTTCAAAAGCATCCAAGAACTCTTTGAGTTCAAGAACAGACATTTCTTCAAAAACGCCTAATATTTCTTCTGTTGTCATTTTTGCCATTATTCCTCCTCTTTACTAATTTCTTCGCCAGACTCTTTTTTTTCAATAAGTGCCTGTAAAGCAAAACTTGTTTTGTTTGTAAGACCTTTTAGTGCATATGCAAATTTGGTCAATGGAGCATTAAATCCTCCAGCAATTTTTGCAAGTAAAACTTCTTTTGGTTCAATTGATGCCAGTACATTAAGCTGATCAATAGATAGTGGCTTTTGATCCATTAAACCACCTTTAACGACAAATGACTCATTGTCACTTGAAAACTCTTTTAATACTTTTGCTGCTTCAACTGGGTCTGACTCAATAACAGTAACTGCCGTTGGTCCTGAAAAATAATCTAAGATATCATCGAACCCAACATTAGACGCAGCTCTCTTTGCAAGACTCATCTTGACAACATTAAAAGTAGCTCCGGCTTTTTTCAGGTTTCTTCTTAATTGTGTTTGTTGACTGACAGTTAGTCCTCTATATTCAGATAGTACTAGAGTGTTCGCTTCCTGAAATAAGGCCTCAAGCTCTTTTACTTTATCTTTTTTATCTTTTCTTACCATAAAAAAATCCTTGCAACCAAGGACCATCTTTTTACCTGCGATAGAAATTAAGGCAAGCCACTATCGGTCTTTGGTTTTAATTGTTATAAAAGTATATATGTTAATGCAAATTAGTGGAAGTGAATTATGAATTTATCTCAATAGGGATCGAGGGACCCATTGTCGATGATATAAATACTGATTTAATATAATCACCTTTGCGGAGGCTGGCTTTGCTTTATTGACTTCGGCAATTACCTCATTTAAATTTTCTAGAAGACTTGATTCTTCAAATGAGACTTTTCCAACGCTTAAATGTATATTTCCTAATTTATCATTTTTAATCTCTACTTTTCCTTTTTTAAAATCCTCAACTGCCTTTGCGACATTTGGAGTAACTGTCCCAGTTTTTGGATTTGGCATTAATCCCTGAGGTCCTAGGATTTTACCGAGTTGTCCTACCTCAGCCATCATTTCAGGAGTGGAAATCACAATATCAGCATCGAGTTTTTCTTCAGATGAAACTTTTGTTGCTAAATCTTTACCACCAACAATATCTGCACCGGCTTTCTCTGCTTCAGTTAAAGCCTCTCCACCTGCAAAAACAGCAATTCTTACGTCCTTACCAGTTCCATTTGGTAGTGATACAGTTGTTCTAATATTCTGTTCTGGATCTTTTGTGTCTAAATTTAGAGAAAAGACAACATCAATAGACTCATCAAATTTTGCACTAGCAGTTTCTTTACAAATTTTTAAAGCATTGGAAATGTCTTGTTTTTCCTCAGGAATTTGGTTTTTTATTGCTTTATATCTTTTACCTTGTTTTTTCATTATTCTCCTTTTGGTACAGGCGACTTTTGTCTCCCAAAATATTAGTTTTCTACAGTAACTCCCATTGATCGGGCTGTTCCTGCAATAATTTTTACAGCTGCTTCTAAATCGTTAGCATTTAAATCTTTCATTTTTGTTTCCGCGATTGTTTCAAGTTGTGATTTAGTAATGGATGCAACTTTTTCTTTATGTGGTTCAGGAGACCCAGACTCTAAACCAATTGCTTTTTTAATTAAAAAAGATGCAGGAGCAGTTTTTGTTTCAAATGTAAATGAATTGTCTTCATAGATAACAATTTCAACAGGAACTGTTTCACCCTGTCTGCTTGATGTATCGTTGTTAAAAGCTTGAACAAAGTCCATTATGTTTACACCATATTGTCCCAACGCTGAGCCTACAGGTGGAGCAGGTGTCGCTCCGCCACCAGGAATCTGTAACTTTAATTTTGCTTTTACTTCTTTTGCCATAATTTATTAATTTTTAACTATATCTGTAAAGCCTAGCTCCACAGGTGTTTCTCTTCCAAATATATTAACTAATACTGTAACTTTTGATTGGTCTAAATTTATTTCCTCTATGATTCCATTGAAATCTGCAAAAGGCCCTGTTGTGACTCGAACAGTTTCACCAACCTCAAAGTCTGGTTTGAATTTTGGACTTTCCTTCTTAACTTCAATTTCTTCATTGGTTCCAAGAATTCTTTCAACTTCTCTTTTTGAAAGTGGAATTGGAACTTTACCAGAACCTACAAAGCCAATTACTGAAGGAGTGTTCCTAATTTCGTACCATGTTGTGTCGTCTAAATCCATTCTGACAAGAACATACCCTGGAAAAGTTTTTTTCTCAATATTGACTTTTTTACCGTTTCTAATTTCTACCACTTCATCAGTAGGAATAACAACTTCGTAAACTTTTTCTTCGAGATGTAAATTCTTAATTCTTGTAAGTATGTTTGTTTGTACTTTTTTTTCGTGACCAGACTGGGCGTTTAATACAAACCATTCTCCTGGAAGATCATAAGGATGTACTGAAGATTCTTGATCTTCTACTTCTTCTACTTCTTCTACAACTGTGTCTTCGCTCATAATTTATCCTCCAAGAGATAACATGCTAATTAGAGTATTTTTAAAACCAAAATCCATTCCAAAAATAAGTAAGGTCATTGTAATTATTGTGACAATAGTAACAATGGTAAATGTTGAAAGGATTTGGGTTGAGGGCCAATTTACTCTCTTTAATTCAGTTCTCACCTCACCCATATAATTAGATATTCTTTTAAATCGAGTAACTTTTTCATTGTTGTATTTTCCAATATTTCTATCAGCTTTTTTTGCCAAGCGTTCTTCACGCTCAGACATTCTTCTCATTTCTCTATTCATTTCATTCATAATTACCTCTTAGCAGGGGCGGTGAGATTCGAACTCACAACCTCCGGTTTTGGAGACCGGCGCTCTGCCAGTTAGAGCTACACCCCTAATCTTTTTCAATATCATCAGTCTCGTTAGAAGAGCGCTTTATTCCAAAAACTAAAATTAATAATGATATTAAACCAATCAAAGACAATAGTATTATTTTTGTTCCCTTATTAGTAGTTGTTTTTACTTTTTTATCTAAAGAATCAATTACTTTTGATGCAAAATCATTTGGTACTTCAACTTCTTTATTTATCTCAGATTCTAGTTCCTCCCTAAACGCTTTATATCTTTTTCCAGCAATCTGACATTTAGGACAAAAAGAAATATGATTATCCGAGTCGAACATGAAATATTTGCCACT
This sequence comes from uncultured Candidatus Actinomarina sp., assembly GCA_902627635.1. Taxonomy (GTDB): domain Bacteria; phylum Actinomycetota; class Acidimicrobiia; order Actinomarinales; family Actinomarinaceae; genus Actinomarina. The sequence goes on along the minus strand of CACOKA010000001.1, from coordinate 69,347 downwards.
CAAGTAAGTTCTCATCATATGACTTCTTTTTCTTCTACAAATTAAATTATCTCTTAGGTTTTCAAATAGATTTTTCATACTTCAATTTCCTCAAGTATATTTCTTAATTTTTGATGAGCTCTGTGCAGTCTTACTTTTGCAGCCGTGACACTAATATCTAAATAATCTGCAATTTCTTTATGTGATCGGCCTTCGATATTTTTTAGTTCAACAATAATTCTTTGTTCCAATGGGATTTTGTTTAAAGCCTTCCTTAAGACTATGGACAAATCAGAGTTAATAGCAACAAGTTCAGGATCTTTTTTCTCATCAACAACGACTGGTTCTTGGGTATCTTCAATATTAAGTGAGTAGTGTTTCTTTGCTTTTTTTCTTAAAGTCCAAGCTGTATTTACTGTAATCCTGTAAATCCATGTTCCGAAAGTTGAGTCACCTCTAAATTTTTCTATTGCTTTCCATGCTCTAATAAATGCTTCTTGGGCTACATCATTAGCTAGTTCTCGATTTCCAGTTAATTTGAAGGAAAGTGAAAAAACTAATTCTTGATGACGTTTTACGAGTTCTTCAAAAGCACTTTTGTCTCCAAGTTGTGATTTTTTCACAAGTTCAGAATTTGAGACGTCTTCACCAAAGTTATTTAGTTTTGCGATATTTTCCATCAATATTAAGAATAAAGTAAATTTCTAGTTTTTCTATCTTTTTTCTCTATGCAAAGTATGTTTTCTCAATCTTGGACTATATTTCATTAACTCCAGTCTATCTGGCGTATTTGTTTTATTTTTAGTAGTCACATAATTGTGATCTCCAGTTTCAGTACATACCAATGTAATTGGTGGTCTCTTATCTGAAGCCATTATTTTCTCCTTTATTTTGTTGTAGCGGCGGGCAGACTTGAACTGCCGACCTCACGATTATGAGTCGTGCGCTCTTACCAACTGAGCTACGCCGCCAAATCTAAAACTAATTATAGACTTGTGAGCCCTCTTCCGGGATTGAACCGGAGACCTCTTCCTTACCATGGAAGTGCTCTACCAACTGAGCTAAGAGGGCGTGTGCCGGGAGAAGGATTCGAACCTACGTAGGCATAGCCGGCAGATTTACAGTCTGCTCCCTTTGGCCGCTCGGGCATCCCGGCAAAAATTAGTCATTTTTAAAGTTTAGATTAAATATGAATTTTCGTAAGAGGTAATTTAATTTGATTAGGATTAGTTTGTGGATAAAAAAATTCAAAAAAAACTAAAGACATGGCTTGATAATGATTTAATAACTCAAGATGTTTTTTCTTCAATTGAAAGTTTTGAAAGTAGTGAACCACAAAAAACAGAAAAAGGAACCCTCTCAAAAACAATAATTTTAATTGGAGGACTTTTAGTATTTAGTGGGATAACTCCACTTATTGAGCAAATTCCAAATTGGGCTCAATTAATATTATTAGTTTTATTTACGTTTGTACTTTTTTATTCAGCTTTTTATATTGAAAAAAAATATCAAGGAAACACATTTTTATTTGATTCAAGTGAAACTTTAAGAAACTTTTTATTTTTATTAGCTACAGGAGCTTCTGGTTTTACATTGTTATTTATATTTGAGTTTTTAAATATTGCAGAAGAAATTTCAAATACGATAACATCTTTTTTAATTTTTATTTTGTCTATATATTTATTCAATAAGACAAGATATTTATATCAACAATTTACACTCTTTGTAAGTTCACAAGTACTTTTATTTAACCTTTTAGAATTTTTATCCTTCGAAACTTTTAATGATTTGCTTTATGGTGCTTCTCAGTTATTAATTGGTTCATATTTTTTAAGGTATACATATAAAGTATTTGAACCAAAATGGTTAGGATATTTTCTTTCAAGTATCTCATTAGTAACTGGTATGGGAATTATTGATTCATACCTTGGCAGTGATGAATTAATCGGAAAAATCCTCAATATTTTACTCTCAACTGTTTTGATATGGTTAAGCGTCCGATTAACAAGTCAAACAATTCTTTTTGTAGGATCAATTGATTTATTAGTTAATCTTTCGTTTTTAATTTATGAAATATTTCCAGAACTTGGTGCTCTACTCTATCTTGTGATGGGAACACTTTTTATTTTTGCTGGTCTTTATCTCAATAGGCTTCGAGAAGATATAAAAAAAATTTAAAGATTAAATGGCTTTTCTGGCCTTACTCCAATTTCACTAATTACATGGGCAGCACTTTTATTTGCAATTAATGCAGTCTCCTGCAGAGATAATTTTTCTTCTATTCCAAATAAATATCCTGCAGCAAAATAATCCCCTGCACCTGTTTTATCAACAACCTTTGCTTCTGTAGCTTCAAAGAAATACTGTATATTTTCTTTCATAACTATGGCCCCTTTAGCTCCTAATGTGCATATAAGTTGATCAAGTTTAGGAAAATTTTTATTTATAAAATCTAATGACTTTTCAATGGATTGCTGTTCTGTAAGGGCTTTTATTTCATCTTCGTTACAAAATACATAGTCTATATTTTCTTTTATTAGATCAACAAAACTTTCTCTATGTGCTTCAACACAAAAAACATCTGATAAAGACAAAGCATTTTTTCCACCAGATTGTTTATTTATCGATGATGCATACATAAATGCTTCTTTGCTTGGTAACCTGTCCCACAAATAACCTTCCATATATAAAATGTTGCAATTTTTTATAGACTCCTCATTAAGATCTCCCATTGATAACTGGGCACCAGCTCCTAAATATGTATTCATTGTTCGTTCACCATCTGGTGTTATAAAAATTGCACACAATCCAGTTTGTTCATTTTCTTCTTCAAGAACTGTAAAGTCACTGAGCCCATGCTCAGATAAACTTGACCTGAACTGTTTTCCAAGATCATCATCTGAGATTTTACCAATAAATCCTACGGAACCTCCTAAGGCCGCTATCCAATAAGCCGTATTTGCTGCAGAGCCTCCTGCAGCATAAGTCGGGTTTTGCATATTGTTAAGTAAAAAGTTTGATCTCTCTTTATCAACAAGAGTCATTCTTGCTTTGTTAAGGTTTAGTTTATTAATAACATCTTCTTCGATTTGTTGAAGTGAATCAACAAGTGCATTTCCAATACAAATAATCACAAATTGATTTTAAATGATAATACCTGGATTTCCATCAGAACCGACGATTTTATTAGATTCATTGGAGAGCTTTTTCATTCCACCAATAAGATTATAAGATTGATAACCAAGCGAATTTAAATACTCTGAAACCTTGCCTGATCTGTGACCTGATCTACATACAATAATATAAGAAGATTCCTGATCAAATAATTCTAAGCTTTCTGGTACTTCACTCATCTTTATATGTTTTGCTTGCTGATGATGTCCATATGTCCATTCATCATCTTCCCTAACATCTATCAAACTCCAGCCCGATGATAATTTAGTATCTAGTTCATTTGGAAAAACACCTGTTGAGTCCCCAGTATTATCTATATCTAATTCCACTAGCTTCCTCTCTGAGCCTTCTTACTCTTTCTTTAGTTGGTGGGTGGGTAGAAAACAATTTTCTCAATCCAGAACCAGTAAATGATTTTAAAGGATCAGATATAAACAACTGACTAACGGCCGGATTAACATTCAATGGGTTTTTTGAATACATCTCAATCTTTTCAAGAGCTGAGGCTAATGCTAGTGGATTTCCAGATATGGAAGAACCTGTTTTGTCTGCTCCATATTCTCTAGTTCTTGATATTGCCAATCTAATTATTAAAGATGCAATAGGCGCTGCGATAAATGCTATCAAGATAATAAATGGATGTGTTCCTCTATCTCTCTGTCCCCCGCCCCAAAAAGCCATTCTTGACATAAATGAAATTGCAGCTGCAAGCATCGCTGCGATACTTGATACTAAGATATCTCTATTTTTGATATGTGATAATTCATGAGCTAGAACACCCTCAAGCTCATCTCTATTTAGAACTTTCATAATCCCTGTTGTAACAGCAACAGCAGAATTTTTTGGATTTCTTCCTGTAGCGAACGCATTTGGTTGGTCACTTTCGATTACATAAAGTTCAGGCATTGGCATTTTTTCTTTTTGTGCAAGAAAAGTAATTATTTCTCTAACCTCATCATATTCTCCATCTTCAATTTTTCTTGCTCTGGTTGAAGCAAGTGCTATTCGAGATGAATAAAAATACATTATGAAATTAAAGAGAAAAGCAAAGAACAAAGAAAAAATAAGATCAAAACCCAGTGCTTGAGCAGTAAATATTACTAAAACAGTCATAAGCGTTAATAAAGTAGTAGTTTTTAAAACATTCATATTTTTAATTATAATTTATCTGGCTTATAGTTTTTTGGCCTCAATACAGTAAAAACCTCCTAGACCACGATCATTATGTATTGCTTCTAGCCCAACAATATCTGATTTTAATTTAAGTTGGTCTACGCCATAAGTTTCTACAAATTGGTTTTTTAAACTTGAATAAATTTCCTGGTAACCATACTTATCAAGAAATTCATATTGTTTCATAATTTTGTATTCAAAATTATTTTCTTCAAAATATTGTTTTAAAAAGGAAAAATTTACATCGTACGTGATATCGGTCTCCGTAGGCATTTCTATTGGATCACTTGAAAGATGATGTTCTTTATAAGTTCTAATTAATGATTTATATGGTTTTAGATTTCTCTTTTCGTATTCGAATCCATAATCAAAAATTAGTAGATGATTTGGGTCAACTTTTTTGATGAGTCCATCTAAAAATTGTTCCGTGTTGTATTGAATTTCAAGCTCATTATCTTGGTTGTCTAAAAAATTATACTTTTTAATCCATTTAAGATTTGATTCACGCATTTTTACTTTTCCATATCTAAGTTCATTATCATTTGTAAATTCAATTGTTTTTTCATACCAAGTATTGTCTACTTCTATACCGACAGAACAAGGTATATTATCTAACACTTCATTCATATAAATAGTTTTTACCTGTGATGAACCAAAGTTGTCTAAATTGCTATCAACCAAAAAATTTTTATTCTTAAGTGCTTTAAGGGCATTTAATGAAATTTCTGATACATAGATTTCTTTTTCAAGATACTTTGACACCTGATTCGCAAGTGAACCTGTTCCTGCTCCAACTTCAAGTATATTTGAATTGCTATTGATTCTATTTTCTTTTATCCAGTTTGAAATAAATAATCCAAAATAATTAGATACTTCTGGTGAAGTTAAAAAATCACCAGATGTACTAGAGCGGACTTCACCCTTTGCAAAAAATCCATAATCAGAGTAAAGACATTCCTGCATGAATTCATCAAAGTATAAATAGTTTTGACTGTATTTATTTTTGAGGTAATCAATAAATTTTTTTTCTACCACTTAATTAGCTATTAAAAAATATTGATGAAGCTTCACCTAGATTGCTGAATATGCCTGGAAAAATTCCAGAGACAATTGTCAAAATTAAACTTACAAAACCAACAACTTTTAGTGGGCTTGGGATGATTGAATTTTCGGTCTTTTGAACATCTTCTTTTGGACTATCCATCCATATAATTTTTGAAATTCTTGAATAATATACCAAACCTATCACAGCATTTATAGCACCAACTACAGCTAGAGATAATCCAAAAATTTCACCTGTGCTTAGTAAACTTCTGAAAACTACAAATTTTGCAAACCATCCTCCCAGAGGTGGAATCCCTGCAAGAGAGAAGAAAAATATTACTGCAAAAATTCCTGCTAATGGTGTTTCTTTTGCAAGACCTCCCCAGTCATACATGTTTTCTGAGTCAATATTTCTTTGTAACAAATTAATCACTAAAAATGCACCTATATTCATAAATGCATAAATAATTAGATACGTAACGCTTGCATAAACACCATCTTCAAAATTATTTGTTATGTTTGCAACTGCTAACGGCGCAAGAATAAACCCTGCCTGTGCAATCGATGAATATGCTAAAAGTCTTACTGGATTTGTTTGTTGTAAAGCTGATAAATTACCAACAAACATTGTTATTCCAGAAATGAATACAAGTATTATCCCTAATCCATCTCCAGATTCAAAAAATATTTTTGACATCAAAATAATTAATGCAACAAACCCAGTCGCTTTAGAGCTAACAGATAGATAAGCCGTTACTGGTAAAGGTGCTCCTTCATAAGTATCAGGTGCCCAAGAGTGGAATGGAACTATCGATATCTTGAAGCCTATACCCGCCAAAATAAGTATTGCGCTTAATAAAGCAACAGGTGATTGGGCAAGATCCTGCTGAATTAAAATATTAGCTATATCTGAAAAAACTAACTTTCCAGTAACTCCATAAAGTAGTGAAAAGCCATAAAGAATTAAAGATGCTGATAGTACTCCCAGTAAAAAGAATTTAATTGAACCTTCATTTGATTTTTGATCGCCTTTTTTCCATCCAGATAAAAGAAACATTGGCGTTGAAGCTAATTCAATTCCAATAAACATTGTTAATAAATCTCTTGAAGAGGTTACTACTATTGCTCCAAGGAGAGAACTTAACAGAAGAAAATAATATTCTCCCTGGTAATATTCATCACTTTCGACAAAATTTACGGATAATAAAAATGTCAGATACGTAACCAAGATAAATAGGCCTTTAAGAATCAAGGAAAATTTATCAATTACATAACTTCCCTCAAACATAATTTCTGGAGTTGTATAGTTGGCAAATTGAAAAATAATTGGAAGGAATGCAAATAGCGATCCAAGAATTGATACCATTGCAATGATGAATTTAAATTTTCTTGGTAATAGTATATCTAAAGTTATAGCAGCCACAATCGTTAGGATTACTATTAATTCACTTGATATAGCGAAATAATTAATGTTAATTTTTAGCCTCCGAACGCTTTAGATACCAAAGCAATAACTGCATCATTAGTTGCTCCAAATATAAGTTTTGGAAATACTCCGATTAGAACAGTAAGTATTACTAAAGGTATCCAAGCAACAAGCTCATAATTGTCTGCATCATGAAGCTCTTTATCTAACCATTCTTCTTTAGGTTCACCAAGATTAACTCTTTGAAGCATCCATAATAAATAACCTGCTGTTAAAACAGTTCCAATTGCACCTGCAACCATGGAAGATCTAAAAATTGTAATGTTTAAACCAGGTAATGGATTGTACGCTCCAAGGAGAGCCATAAATTCTCCCCAAAATCCTGCCAATCCAGGTAAGCCAAGTGACGCCATAGCTGTAAAAGCTAAAATGGCTCCGGTCTTTGGAAGAAGTTTCATATTTCCACCTAATCTTTCCATGTCTCTAGTGTGATAAGTATGTGCCATAGAACCAGAAACAAAGAACAATAAACCAGTAATTATTCCGTGGGCAACCATTCCAATCATTGCAGCATTAATACCTATTGAGGTAAGTGAAGATATCCCAAGCATTACAAAGCCCATATGTCCTACTGAAGAAAATGCAATCAATCTTTTAAGATCTGTTTGTGCCAAGCAAGCAAGAGAACCGTATATTATTCCAATTGCTGACAGCACTGCAATAGCTGGAGCCCAAGCAACAGCCTGTTCTGGAAGTATAGGTAAAGCAATTCTTACAAAACCATAGGATCCAAGTTTTAACAAAATAGCGGCTAATAAAACAGATCCAACAGTTGGTGCAGCTGTGTGTGCATCAGGCAACCATGTATGTAGTGGCCACATTGGTACTTTTACTGCAAACCCCAAAAATAAAACAGCAAAAACTAACGTTGCAAATGTACCTGTGAATGCTCCACTAGAGCCAAGCTCAATTAGTTCTGGAATACTAAATGTTCTATTTCCCCTGAAATATAAACCTAGGAATCCTAGAAGCATGAAAGCAGATCCAAATAATGTAAATACAAAAAACTTAATACTTGCATAAAGTCTTGTTTCAATATCATTCTTAAGTCCAGAAACACTTCTGACAGTTTTATCTCCCCAAATACCAATCATGAAATACATTGGTAGTAAAACAAGTTCAAAAAATACAAAAAATAAAATTAGATCTAATGCCACAAATGTACCATTCATTCCAGTTTCTAAAATTAAAATCAAAGACATCATTCCTTTTGCATTTTTTGGTTCAGGTAAATGTTCAAAAGAATAAATAATTGCCAATACAGAAATGAAAGTAGATAAAAGTAATAAAGGTAAAGAAATACCGTCTATACCTATTTCATAATTTGAATTAATACTACTAATCCATGAGACCTTAGTGCCAAGCTGAAGGTCACCAGCGTTATTAAAATCAAATTGCAAAGCAACAATTAAACTTACTGCAAAAGTAAGCAGTGCAGATCCAAGAGTTACTAATTTAATTATCATCTCTTGTTTCTTAGGTATTAAGAATATAAAAATTGCAGATACAAGGGGAAGAAAAACTACTACGGTTAAACCTAATCCACTCTCCAAAAAAGAAAAACTACTCAATATTTACCACTCTCTCATAACACTAACAAAATTATTAAGCTAATAACTATCACTCCTATTAAAAAATACATTAAGTATTGTTGAGTTTTACCAGTTTGAATTAATTTGACTTTACTTCCAATAGTGTCTGTACCTGTTGATGATAAATTAAGTACTTTGTCAATGCCTCCTTGGTCAAGATTTGTATATACAATTCCGCCTGCTTTTGAAGCAGTTGTCCCAACACCATTAACAAACCGATCAAGGACATTTGAATTAAATGAGTCAACAAATTTAGCAAAAGTTATTTTTACAGGATCAATTATGAATTTGAAGTAGAAGAAATCTAAGTAGTATTTATTTTCCAATAAATTCCATATTGGTTTTATTTTAATTTTTTCATCGCCGTCAGTTGCATTTCCTGACATCTGATAGACGTAGTAGGCAAGTCCAATACCCAAAAGTCCAGATGTAAGACCACTGAACATAGCAACCAAATCAAATGATTCAGGGTGATATTCTACAATGTAATTTTTCCTTGTTGTAACCCATTTTGTAAATCCTGTATAAACACCAGGTATGTTTGCCCATCCTGCAACAATGGCAAATCCTGATAATATTATCAATGGAATTGTCATCATCTTGTCAGATTCGTGAGGGTGTCCATCACCCCGATAGTCACCAAAAAATGTTAAAAGAACTGCTCTTGTCATGTAAAACGCAGTGATAAAGGCTCCAAGAACAGAAATAATAAAATATAAATTATGCCCTTCGTGATTGAGTGATGCGAGTATCTCATCTTTTGAGAAAAATCCAGCTAATGGAGGAAGTCCAGCAAGGGCTACAGTTCCAATAATGAAGGTTGAAAATGTTCTGGGCATTTCTTTCCTTAGTCCACCCATTTCAGACATGTTATTTGTGTGCACTGCATGAATTACCGAGCCAGCACCTAAAAATAATAAAGCTTTAAAAAATGCATGAGTCCATAGGTGAAAAAGACCCGCAGTGTATGCACCTGAACCCATTGCTGTAACCATGTAACCAAGTTGACTTACTGTAGAATATGCAAGAACTTTTTTGAGATCATCTTGAACTACAGCGACTAATCCTGCTCCAAGAAGTGTAATTACTCCGAATAAAAGAACTATATCCAGTGCTTGTGATGCCATTCCCTGGTAGAAAGGAAACATCCGACCAAGAAGATAGACACCCGCGGTGACCATTGTTGCTGCATGCATTAAAGCAGATACTGGTGTTGGGCCTGCCATTGCATCAGGCAACCAAACATGAAGTGGAAATTGAGCACTCTTTCCCATTGCACCTATAAAAAGAAGAACTCCACCTAAATATGCCACAGTTTTGATATCTGCATAATCATGAGTTGATTGATACAATATCTCAGAAATTCTCAAGGTTTTTGTTGATAAAGCAAGAACAATGATTCCAATCATTAACCCGACATCAGCAATTTTATTAGTTATAAATGCTTTCATCGCTGCGGAAGAATTTTCCTTTTTTTCCCAGTAATGACCAATTAGTAGATATGAACAAACTCCAACTAATTCCCAACCAATCAACAATTGCAAAAGTGTTGGAGAAGAAACTAAAACTAACATACTCCCAGCAAATAATGTGAGTGATGTGAAAAAGAAAGTATATCTTATTTCACCTTGCATATAATTTGTTGCATATATGAAAACTAAAGATGAAACAGTTCCAACTACGAAGTACATCATGATAGATAATCCATCAACGACCCAGCCAAACTCAAGATCATAAGAACCAATACTTCCTACGTTGATAAAAAATTCATTGGCGATTCCTTTTGTCGCGTGCTGATAAAGTAAAGCTGCGCTATATGAAAATATGAATAAAACTGTTCCTAAAGCTAGCTCTGCACCTTGTAATGGTAGATATTTTCCAAAAAAAGTAATCAAAATTGCAGCTAAGAATGGAAGTACAACAATCAACCAAGTAAATTCAGCGAGTACACCACCATCAGTATATTCTGGCTGACCTTCAGCAAGAAAATTTATAAAATTTTGATTTACCATTTCATTAAATCAAATTCATTTATATTGGCTGTTTCTCGATTTCTAAAAAGCATAAGAACAATAGCTAATCCAATACCAACTTCTGCTGCTGCAATAGTGATAATGAAAATTGAAAAAATCTGGCCATTTAAAAAAACATCTGAAAGCATAGCGTTGAATGCTACAAAATTTATGTTTACCGAATTAAGAATCAGCTCAATTGACAGTAAAACCATTACTGCGTTTCTTCTTACAAGAATTCCATAAATACCTATAGAGAATAAAGCTGCTGCTGCAATCAGTAATGGTTGAATGCTCATATTTGATCTTCATCCATTAATGCATTATCTTTTCTTGCTAATGTAATGCCACCAATTAAAGCTCCTAACAAAACAAATGAAACCAGCTCAAAAGGAAACACAAATCTACTTAACAAAATTTCTCCTAATAGTTTCGTAGATGTTCCTTCGCTTATAACTACTGTTGAATCAAAAGTTTGTAGAAGAATATAAGTAAATATTCCAAAAATTGAAAATGATATGACAGCAGCCAATAATTTATTTTGATCATTATCTAGTTCAGCATTTGGACCTAAAGGAGCTCTTGTGATCATCACACCAAATAAAAATAAAACAATAACTGCACCTATATATACAAGTATTAGGACTAAAGCTACAAATTCAGCCGATAATAATATGAATAAAACAGCAGTGGTAGCAAGAGTAAAAACTAAAAATATGGCAGCGTGTATAACATTTGATGTTGTCACAACTTTTACTCCACTAAGTAAAAGCAACAGCAAAAGAAAGTATGAAAATATGTCTATTGCTTCCATTAGTTCTCTAAACCTGGACCTTCAGGAACAGTCTTTAGCCATTCATCAAGCCTATCTTTGTCATGGAGCATATCGCCCATAGAAAATTCTGAATATTCGTATTCAGGTGACCAAAACAATGCATCAAATGGGCATACTTCAACACATATCCCACAATACATACAAAGTGCATAATCAATGTCAAACCGATCGAGTACCGCTCTACTTCTCTGACGTCCTCCTGGCTTTGAAGGAGGTTGTAACTCTTTGTGACCCTCTATGTAAATGCACCAGTCTGGACAAGATCTTGCACACAACATGCAACTTGTACATGCTTCAGAATCTAAAGCGATGACACCCCTAGTTCTAGGTGCGAGTATTTCTTTTTCAAAAGGATAATTTACATTAGGATTTTCAAAAAAAGGAAGAAGGGTTTTAAACATATTGCCAATGACAATTTTAAGTCCAGTTAAAAATCCAGGAATCCTTGGTTTGAATTTTTGCATCAAAAAACAACTTTCATGATTGCTGTAACCATTATATTCAAAAGAGAGAGTGGTATAAGGACTTTCCAAGCAAGGGTCTGAAGTTGATCTTCCCTGAATCGTGGGAAAGACCATCTTATAGCAATAAGGATAAATGCAAGTAAAAATGTCTTTCCAATTAGAACCAATGGACCATAAAAGTTAACCCATTCAGTAGGTAAAAGTGGTACATGATAACCTCCTAAGAAAAGAGTTGAGGCAATCGCACACATTACAAATAAATTTATGTATTCAGAAATATAAAAAATAAGAAATCTAATCCCAGAATATTCTGTAAAAAAGCCCATAGTTAATTCAGATTCACCAATTGGCATATCAAATGGTGTTCTCATCATTTCAGCAGTTGCTGCAATCATAAAAATAATAAAAGCAATACCCTGTCCTGCAATTACAAAAGGAAATCCAAATTCAATCTGTTTTTCTACTATTCCAACTGTTGACATAGTTTCAGCTTGTATAACTACACCAACTACAGATAAAATTAGTGGTAATTCATAGGCAATAAGTTGGCCTGCTGCTCTTAAACCACCCATTAGAGAAAATTTGTTTGCAGAGGACCATCCAGCTGTAAGAACTCCAATAGTAGAGATGGAGCTGATTGCAAGTAAAAAGAAGACTCCTAATTCCAGATCACGAACAATTAACGTGGGACTTAATGGAATAATTGTAAAAAGGCCTACTACAGCTGCTATAACCCAAGCTGGTGCCCACTTAAATACAGGCTCATCAACATCATTTGGAATGATTGTTTCCTTTTGTAAATATTTTGCAGCTGTTGCAAGTGGAAATATAAATCCTCTTAAACCAACATGAAGAGGACCTGGTCTTCTTTGCATCCAGGCAGAACCTTTAACCTCCAGCAAAGTAAGCCCTAAGGCCATTGCTGGAGCTGTAGCTAAAACAACCAAAACTTTGATAAGTAATTCGGTACTAAAACTCATCTATCTACATCTCCAAGAACAAAATCTAAACTACCCATTATTGCTATCAAGTCAGGAAGCAATGCTCCTTCAAGCATTATTGGCAAAATTGATATGTTACTAAATGAAGCTGTTCTTATTTTTAACCTATAAGGCCCTAAACCACCTTCAGAAATTATATAATATCCCATTTCACCCTTAGGATTTTCTGCTCTTACATATGTTTGTCCTTTTGGAACTTTTATAACTTTTGGTACTTTTGCTTGGATTGGCCCAGAAGGCATGTCTTCAATTGCTTGTAAAATAATTTTTGCAGATTCTCTCATTTCGGATGTTCTTACAGCCCATCTATCGAAACAGTCACCATTTTCACCAATTGGTATTTCAAAGTCAAATTTGTCATATGGTAAGTAATTTGATTGTTTTCTCAAATCAAACTCAACACCAGATGCTCTCAATATTGGGCCAGATACTCCGTACTCTTCCGCAACTTCTTTTGGTAATATACCAACATTCTTTGTTCTAAGTTGAAATACTTCATTTCCGCCAATTAAATCTTCAAATCTATCAACAGCTTCGAGAACTTTTTGCATTGCAACTTTGGTATCGTGATAAAAACCTGCTGGTAAATCCTGTATATCTTTTTTTGTTGTTGGCCCAGCACCTGCGGCAGGTTTTACCCCACCGATTCGATTAAAGTTTGGATGAAATCTTCCACCAGTAACAGATTCGAGCAAATCAAGAACTCTTTCTCGATCTTCCATAGCTAAAAATATAGGTGTTAGTGCACCAATCTCAAGTGGGAAAGCACCGTTAAAAACAAAGTGGGAGCTTATTCTTGCCATTTCTGTCAAAATCAGTCTGATGTATTGTGCTCTTTCAGGTACTTCGATTTCCATTAATTTTTCAGCACCAGCGATAAATGGAATCTCATTCGCAAAACCTGAAACCCAGTCAATTCTATTTACTAATGTTGTTACTTGTGGATAAGTTCTTACTTCTGCAAGTTTCTCATATCCTCTATGCATATATCCAAGCACAGGTTCAACACTGGATATTTTTTCTCCATTAATTTTAGCTACTAACCTTAAAACACCGTGAGTCGAAGGATGTTGAGGACCAATATTTAAAGTCATATCTTCTGTTTCAATTTCAACAGAAACTGATGCTTCAGATAAAATTGGCATATTGTTTGGATCCATCGTTTGAGCCATTAGCTACCCTCTTCTGAGACTACGTTGTTATCTTCTGGCATACCTTCTACATCAACTTCACCTGGCCAAGGTTTAACTTCTCTACTTATCAACTCAAATGATTTAAGTAAAGGATTCCCTTCATAAGCATCAGGAAGATAAAGTTTCTTTAAATTTGGATGGTTCAAGAAATTTATACCAAACATTTCATAAGCTTCTCTTTCATGCCAGTTCGCTCCACCAAAAACTTCAACTAATGAATCAATCTGTGGTTCCTCTTTTGAAATCTTTGTAGATGATATAACTAAGTCGTCAGAATTTGTTTTTGATAAACAACTTATTATTTCAAAACTTGGGATTACTGATTCTTTTGGTGCGTCACCAATTTTTACATCGTTATCCCAGTCAACAGCAGATAGCCAATTAAAAAATTTTAAATTAAATTCTGCTTTCAATGTCTTATGCGTATCAACCCAAGACTGAGAATCTACTTCAATTTTTAATGTATCAAATTCAACTGATGAATTTTGAAATTTACTTTGAATTGAATTTACGAATTCGTTTTGATCAGACTGGTTCAATGTCTTTTTCTCTCCACTTTTCTTTCATATCTTCACCTTTTATTTTTTTCTGTAATAAAACTATTCCTTCTTGCAAAGCTTCTGGTCTTGGTGGACATCCGGGAACATAAACGTCTACTGGAATTAATTGATCTACACCTTTTGTAACAGAGTAAGAATCCCAATACGGTCCCCCACTGTTTGAACATGAACCCATTGAAATTACATACTTTGGTTCCGGCATTTGGTCATATAATCTTTTGACTGCTGGGGCCATTTTATCGGTTACGGTACCTGCAACCACCATTAGGTCAGCTTGTCTTGGCGATGCAGGAAGTGGAATTATACCTAATCTCATAAAATCGTGTCTTGGTCCACTTGCTGCCATAACTTCAATGGCACAGCATGCTAAACCAAATTGGAAATACCACATATCATATGCTCTTGCCCAATTCAATATTTTAGAAATAGGCTTTGGGATACCAAACTTTTCAATTACTCCCATTTGAGGACATCCTTTCTAATTGCATATATCAAACCAAGTAAGAGAATAAAAATAAAGATAAACATTTCAACCAAGCCAAAGTATCCAAGATTTTCTAGATTCAGTGCCCATGGAAAAATAAATACTGCCTCAACGTCAAAAATTACAAATAATAAACCAAATATATAGTATCTAACATAAGTTTGGCTCCATCCACCACCTACTGGATCTACTCCGCACTCGTATGTTTTAACTTTTTCTGGAGTTGGTTTTTTGGGACTAAGTAATGCAGATACGGAAATAAAAACTAGAAACAAGACAAGTCCGAGACCTATCATTGCCCCAACAGTAACGTAATCCTGAAAATAAGAAATCATATAATAACTTTAGTATGCTCATAAAAAGTTTAGTTTTATTTCAAACTTCAGAGGAATTCTTTTGTAAAATTTTTTTATGGATAAAAATAATTTTTTTCTAGATTCTCCAAATCTAACAGATCTTGTACAGGTATTAATCAATAACATTTGTTCAGAAAAGATATTTAATGTTAACCAAAAATTAGTCCTAAAGAAGTACGATCAATCAATCAAAAAAATAAACTTTATTTTAGTTGATGGCTTAGGTAGCAAAAATATCGAAAATTTAGATAATTTATTTACCAATAACCAAACCGATGAGATAGTCTCTACGTTTCCTAGCTCTACAAGTGTTGCCTTAAGTTCAATTAATTTTGCTTCTAAACCAATAGATAATGGTTTGATTGGTTATTTTCATTTTGCTAAACAGGAAAATAAATTAATCAATACCTTAAATTGGAAAGGTTCTGAAACTTACTTAAAAAATAATGATTTTTTCTCTTCCCAAAAAACTATTTGGAATATATTGAGTCAAAATAAAATTAATTTCAATGTTATTCAACCAAAAAATTTAATCGGTAGCCCTCTATCTGATCACATATATATGGGTGCGAATCAAATAGGCTATGAAAATTTAAATGAACTTGAGAATATTTTATCTTTATCCGAAATATTAGATAATCACTTTAATTACATATATTATCCAGTGATTGATGTTGCAGCACACGTATATGGAACAAATAGTGACGAATGGCGAAATGAAGTAAATATCTTTTCAGAATTTTTATCAAGAATGATAAAAATAGATTCAAATAGATATACGTGCATAACTGCTGACCATGGAGTGGTTAATATTGAAGACCAAAACAAATTTAGACTTGAATATGATGAATCTGTAAAAATTTATGGCGATCAAAGAGCAGTATATATAAATGGGGATGTTGAAAGCATTGAAAAAGTATTCAAGAACGTTCCAGGGTATTTTTTAGAAAAAGAAGAAATAATCTCTTTATTAGGTACAGCTACTAATGAAGATATAGAAAATTTTTATCCAGAGCAAATTTTTCTTCTAGATGAGGGAAACATAATTTTTCCAAATCATCTAAGTGCAAACTTAAAAGGGTATCACGGAGGACTTTCTAAGACAGAGGTTTATATTCCCTTGATTGAAATAGTAAATTAATTATGGTTTTGTCTTATATAGGTATGATGTTTGTCTTAATAATCATGATTTTTCTATTTAGAAAAATCAAGTAATTTAATTTGGTTGGTAAGTTCCAAAAAATACTTGCCAGGCAAGAGCTGTCTTTGCTAATAAGCTAAGCCATATATATGCTCTCTCACCATAAAGATAATCTTTCCATTTTCCTACACCTTTATATTGGAGGACCATGTTTATTGAAAAGGTGTTGAAGAATAGAAATATGCTTACAAATATCCAAACAACAAACTGCGGTACACCTTGTGGATTTGAGTCTGTTGCGACACCATCCCCAATTAAATTGATAAATATAAAAATCCATGGCGCAACACCAACGAGACAACCCATGATATAGCTTGTCCAATCAACTCTATCAGTGTACTGATTGTTGACTTCCATCATCCATCCAAACCAACACATTGCAGCATTCATAAAAAATATACCTAGTAATGCCCAGATATCATAAATACCTACCAACAGTGCAATTAAAACTATCATTACCGATGCACTTATTGAGTATTCAATCCAACGAACCTTGTTGATTCCTTTTCCAAGATCTTCTTTGTATTTATCATAAAAAGGGCCTGAGATTAGAAAATGTGCAACTGCAGATGCTAATAAAAATGTTGCTACTGCTGGACCAAAATTTGTTACCTCTCTCCAAATTTCAAGTTTTGGTACTAGAGCAAATGATGACGGGTCATTTGGACTACCCTCGCCCACTAGTTGTGTAAGAGTTATAGGGACTACAAAATCAGAATTGACTACAGTTCCTAACCAAAACAATGCCGAACCCTGTATGAGATGCATGAAGCCCATGATGATGTTAAAACGTCTAAGTTTTCCGATTTTTTCAGATATCAAATTTTCCCCCTTTGACACTCACATATTAATATGGAATTTACAAACATCTACCAAAATATGAATAAACAAGAAATTTACCAAGAAATTGAAAAAATTCTCAATGAAATTAATGATATTTCTAAATCTCTATCTTCTTCAAGAGAGTTTATATCTGAAAATTCAAACAAAAGAGCTCAGGCAAGATTGGCTGAAATTGAGAGTAATCTTCAAATTATTGCGGGAAGAATTGCAGAAATTAATTCAGTTCTTTGAGGGAAACGTTGTAACTTCAGTTACATCAATACACACTTTGTCACCTGGTTCAAAAATCATTGAGGGCAAAGATCTTGCTCTGAAAACCTCACCATTTTTATTTTCAAACGAGATAACTTGATCATGACCATAGAAAATACATTCTTTTACAATATAATCACCTTTAGAATCTAGATTTACTTCTATACACTCTGGCCTTATTGATACATCTAATTCTCCATCGTAGGCTGAATTAAAGGTACCTAGAGAAGTTTTAACTCTACCATTAGTTGAAATTCCTTTTATGATATTTGGGTCTCCTACGGAGTTTGCAACAGTTTGACTTATTGGATTAAGGTATATTTCTTGCGGAGTAGCACTTTGAATTACTTTTCCATTTTCGAGGACACTAACAATATCACAAACTGAAAGTGCTTCTTCCTGGTCATGAGTAACTATAATTCCTGTTGTTTTTGTTGCTCTGAGCAAAGAAACTACTTCTTCTCTAAGATCTCTTGCCATCTGTGCATCTAGACTTGTGAAGGGTTCGTCCAACAATATTACCTCTGGCTTTGGGGCTAAGGCTCTTGCTAGTGCTACTCTTTGTTGTTGCCCTCCAGAGATATCTTGTGGATATTTATTCCTGTATGAATTTAAATTTGTCATACTAATTACTTCATCAAGTCTTCCATTTTTTATTTCTTCTCTGTTTAAACCAAAAGCAATATTTTTTTCAACTGTTAAATGAGGAAATAAAGCATAATCTTGAAAAACCATACCGATTTTTCTTTCTTCAGGTGGAATGTTTGTTTTCTCATCAAAGATAACTTTGTTATGCATTTCAATTGTTCCGTTATCTGGATTTTCAAACCCAGCAAGTAATCTCAATGCAGTTGTTTTACCAGAGCCTGAAACACCTAAAATCCCAAATATTGATCCATACCAAATGTCAATATTAAAGTCAGTTAGTACATTTTCTGTACCATAAGATTTTGAAAGGGATCTTGCTCTTATAATTAAATTATCAAAAACCATTTTTAAACTGTTAAATTCCTTGTACTTAATATATAAGTAGGGATTGCACTTATTGCCAACAATATAAAGGCAGAAAATGCAGCTTGGGTAAATAATGCTTCTGATGCAAAAGACCATACATCAACTGCCATTGTGTTAAATTCAGTTGGTCTTAATAAAAGAGTTTGTGGAAGTTCTTTCATTGTAGATAGAAAAACAAGCGCTCCCCCTGCAAATAAGCCTCTATAAATTAATGGAAATGTAATTTTTCTGAATGTATCGATTTTAGATTGACCTAAACCAAGACTTGCTTCAATATATGAGGACTTTACTTGTTCCATTGATGCTTGGCCCCCACCAATCGCTTGAGGAAGAAAAACAATCAAATATGAAATTACAAGTGCGAAAAAACTTTGGTATACGCTTGGAAATATTTTCACAGATATAAATAATATTGAAACTCCAACAGCAAGATGTGGTAAACCATACAGAGACAACATAAGTTTTTCGAGTATATCCCCAAATCTTGATTTATATTGAGAAATTAATATGACTATTGGCATTGAAATAATGATGGCAAATATAGAGGTTACAATGGCTGCTGAGAAAGAACCAAAAATTCCTGGAAGCGATGAACTAACATCATTACCATAATAAATACCTCTAAATAACCAAAAACTTAAAACTGATATTGGTATTACAAGTCCAAGAAAGATTACAAACCCTAAGAAAGAATAAATTATTATTTTACCGTTTCTATCTAATGTTATTTTTTTTGGTATTCTTGGGGTTCCTGAGACTTTTGCAGATCTTGAGGTTGCAGAACCTCTTTGTACGAAACTTATGATCAAAGCCAAGACAATAAGAAGGCTTGAATAAAAGATTACTGGATCCCCAAGAATGCTGAATTCATAATACGCATAAATTGCTTTAGTAACAGTGGAGTATCTCATCAAAGAAACTGCTCCAAAATCTGAAATTACATAGAGTCCAACTAACAGGCCAGAATAAATTATTGGTTTTTTCAATCTTGGAATAACAACATTTGTATAAACTTTTAATTGGTTTACACCTAATGATCTTGCTGCATCTTCAACAGTTGAGTCCAAGTTTCTTAAAGCACTACTACAAATAAGTTGAACATATGGATAGGTAAATAATGTCAAAACAAGCCAGCTACCAAGAAATCCCTCAATACCCCTAATTTCATCTAATCCAAAACTACTAAAAATTTGAACGAATAATCCCTTAGGAGAAAATGCAGAAATATAAGTTAAAGCACCTATATATGAAGGGATGACTAAGGGAAGTGCACATAAAGTGAACATAATTTTTGATCCTGGAAATTCAAACCTAACAGTAATAATGGATATCAATAATCCGATAAAAAGACTTGAAAACACCACGGCAACGAATACTGAAATTGTATTAAAAAGTAGTCCAAAAACGTCCCAAGATTGAAAAAAGCTTCCAAGAGATCTTGAGAAATTGATAAATCTCCACAGCATATAAATTACAGGTGCTAAAAAAGTTATCAATATAAATGAATTTATTGAAATTAAACTTTTAGGAATTTTCACATTATTAAGGATATCTTTGATTTTGAATTATTAAAAGAAAAATTCTGGCCAGAGAAACCCCTGGCCAGAATTCTATTCGGTTTCGAGCTTACTAGTTAATTTAATGACTGACTAGAAACCTGCTTGCGCAATCAATTCGACAGCTTTTTCCTGCCAAAGTGATAGCGCTGACCAGTTCAAATTCGATGGAGAATTTAAACTGTCAATATCTGGAAGTAAAGCGTTTGGTGTTATACCTGCAACGAGAGGGAACTCATAAACAGTATTAGTAAAATGCTCTTGAGCACTTGTTGAGTGTAAAAACTCAATAAATGCTAAAGCAGCTGGTTTGTTTTGACTTGTAGCCAAAACACCTGCACCTGCTGGCATAACCATAGCGCCACAACCACCATCTAAGTACACATTTTTAACAGGACTGTCACCATTTTCAGCAACTACCCTCAATGTGTAATAGTGATTAATCATTCCAATGTCTAACTCACCAGCATCTGCCGCAGCAACTTGTGGAGAGTTCTTTGGATATTCTGTATATCCAAGTCCATTAATAGCGGTTAACCACTCTAGAACTTTCTCTTCACCATCAGACTCAATCATGCAAGCAATCATTGCAATAAATGATGAGTTTGTTGGTGCTAGCCCTAATCTATTTCTAAACTTTTCATCTGCTAGACCATAGATATCACTTGGCATCTCTGCATCAGTTACATCTCTAGTGTCAACAACCAATGATCGTGACCTTCCTGATGTACCAACCCAAAAACCATTTCTATCAACAGCCCATGATGGAACATTGTCTAATAAGTCAGCTGGTAATCTATCAAATAAACCTGCTTTGGCAACTACACCAAGACTTACCGGATCTTGTGAGAAAAATACGTCAGCTGGACTAATTGCTCCTTCAAGCTCTAGTGTTCCTGCTAAGGCAGCACTCTTTGCATATCTAACCTCAACATCTACACCAGAAGAAGCTTCAAAAGCTGCAATTACATCAGCAACTAAACTTTCTTTTCTACCACTATAGATAACAAGTGTTCCTCCAACTTCTGCTTCAGGCTCAGCTAATGCAGCTTCAACAGCAGCATCAATTGCTTCCTGTGAAACTTCACCTGCAGGACCTGCTGGACCTGCTTCACCTGCTGGTCCTTGTGCGCCTTGCTCACCTTCGGAAGCACATGCTGCAAAAACCATAAGCATTACAGAAATCAAAGCAATAAATTTTTTGTTCAATTTAATTCCTTTATTAGCTTGTATACTGTTAATAGTAGTTAACAAATAAAGTTAATATGAATTATTTTAAAAATTTTTTTTTGGTTTATTAATTATTGTTTTTTAGATATAAAAGTTACAATTATTAAGTTACTTATGAAATCAAAAGAAGCAGTATTATTAGTAAATTTAGGTTCTCCAAAAAAACTTGATAAAAAAAGCGTAAGAAAGTATTTAGATGTTTTTCTTTCAGATGATTATGTTGTTGATATTCCTAAATTTCTACAGCAATTAATCCTTAAGTTATTCATTCTTCCTTTTAGACCAAAACAAACACTTCACGCTTATGAACAAATTTGGACAAATGCTGGGTCTCCTTTAATTATTTCTACCTTAAACATTAAAAATAAACTTATTAAAAAGACTGGTTGGCATGTTGAGATTGCAATGAGATATGAAGATCCCAGTATTGAATTAGCATTAAATAATTTGAAACTAAATGGATTTAATAAAATATATGTTGTGCCATTATATCCTCATAATGCAATGGCAACTACAATCACAACGAAGGTTGAAGTAGAGAGACTTGCTAATAAAGTTTTTCCAGAGGCCGAATTAAATTTTATCAAACCTTTTTATAAAAATGAGAAATACATAAAAGCTATATCCAAAGGTGTAAGAAAATATTTGTTAGAGCATAATTTTGATAAATTAATATTTAGCTATCACGGTATACCAAAGCGACAGGCAAGAAAGACAGATGAAACAGGGTCCCACTGTTTTGAAAGTAATGACTGTTGCGAAGTTGAAAGCCTTGGATCTGCAGATTGTTACAAAGCACACACAGTTCAGTCTTCAATTTTGATTGCAAAAGAGTTAGGATTAAAAACTTCTGAATGGGAAATTGCCTACCAATCAAGGATTGGGCCGGGATGGTTGACTCCTTTTACAGACAAAAGACTAGAGGTTTTACCCTCAGAAGGAGCAAAATCCGTTGGTGTTTTGTGTCCATCTTTTATATCTGATTGTCTTGAAACATTAGAAGAAATTGACATTAGAGGAAGAAAAACATTTATGGATTCAGGTGGAGAAAAAATGACTTATATACCTTGTTTGAATGATTCTAATGAGACTATAGATCTGCTTGTGTCAATTGTAGAAGATGCAAAAAAAATTAAAGTTAGAGCTTTGAAAACTGCTTAACTAATGCACGCGGGAAAAGTTTTCCACCATTTCGTACAATCCACATAAAGGCAACTAATACATATGCAAAGGGACAAGCCATATAATTATTTTACAACAATGTTAAGATAAAAGAAATGGAAAACAACATTAAAGAAATCGAAGATAACCCAAAAATTATTACCAGATTTGAGCCCTTAATATGGCTAGCTTTTATAGCATTAACTGCAGTTGTTGGCTGTCCTATATTTTAGAAACCCTTTAAATAGCTAAAATGTTAATACCTGTTAACATAATTACAATATGCAAATAGATGAACTAAATTCACCGAATAGCCCAAATGATGAGCTGATTTTAAGTCATGAAGAAATTGAAAAATTTCCAAAGTCTTTTTATACCCATGCAGAAGCAATATTTCACTTACAAGAAGTTGGAATTGAAATAAAACAAACAAGAGTTGCCGAGTGGATCGGTGTTAGTAGAGCAAATGTTTCCCAGGTGGTTGGGAGAATGCAAAATAGTGGTTTGATTAAATTAAATGATAGTCTAGAGCTTACCGACACTGGCTTATGCCTAGCAAAATGTATTTCAAGAAGGCATAGAATTACCGAAAGATTTCTTTCAGAAGTTTTAAATTTACCTTGGGACAAAGTTTACGAGGAAACTTCAAGATGGGAAAATGTTTTAAGCCCTGTTACAGAAAAAGCAATGCTTAAGTTACTTGGATATCCAAATACAGGTCCATTCGGTAATCCAATACCATACTCAAACTATCAAGAAAAAAAGATGGAAAATTTGTTAAATGTAGAATCAAATAAAAAATACTCAATTGAGAAAATAACCGAAGAATTAAAAAAAGATGCTTCAATGATAGATTTTCTACAGACTCATGAAATGCTTCCAGGTACAGAGGTAGTCGTTGCAGATGCAGGAGATTATTCAATAACAATTAGTACTAATAAAAGTGATTATTTTGGGATTGATAAATTTATTGCAAAAAGGGTATTTGTAAGCTGACACAATTTATGATTATTTGTGATTTATTGAATAATTAAATATGGAAAATTTTTTACAACAAATTCCTCGAAACCTATTTTTGTACATTGGTGCATCTATATTTTTATTGATTATTTTGTATAGATTTTTTCCAAATATATTTTTAAAGATTCATAAGCCTTTCTTTTTTACTTTAGGAATTTTGTCTCTGTCTTTAGGTTATGTTGGAATACTAATTCCTGGCCTACCTACTACAGTTTTTATACTTATTGCTGCTTGGGCATTTTCAAAATGTTCAGATAGATTTACGAATTGGCTAGAAAATCATCGATTGTTTGGTCCAATGATTTTAAATTGGAAAACTTATCGAGGATTATCAAGGCGAGCAAAAAAACTTGCCATAGTTATGATTGTTCCTACATTTGCAATAACTATATTTTTGGTTTTTTCTTTAGTTGGTGATTTAATTTTTGGCTCGTTTGGAGTAGCACTTTGTGTTTGGCTTGCAACTAGACCTGAGCCTCCATTAGAACAAAACTAGTTTTAATTAGCTTCAGGAATTTGATAATCGATAGGTGAAACTTTATCTAACTCAAAAACATCTCTAGCCTGAGCTTCATAATTTAAACCAATAGAGATTTGATCACCTTCAGTTACTCTATTTCCATTTTCATCGAGACGAGCGTTAAAAGTTGCTTTCTTTCCTGATTTACAAATAGTTTTGAGTTCAATTAACTCATCTGCCCACCCAAGAAGATAGATACTACCGGGAAATGGCTCTCCCCTGAAATCAGTTCTTAAACCATAACATAGAACGGGTATATTCAATTTATCAACTACAAGAGACAACTGTAATACTTGCTTTGGTGTTAAGAACTGGGCTTCATCAACTAAAATGCATGAAACTTTTTCTCTTTGATGCTCATGTGCGGTCCAAACATATAAATCATCCTCACCCTCAAATCTCTCAACATCTCTTTCTAGACCGATTCTTGATGTTACTTTGCCTTCTCCGAATCGATCATCTAATTTAGGAGTAAAAATTAATGTTTTCATATTTCTTTCTTCGTAGTTATGAGCTGATTGAAGAAGATTTGTACTTTTTCCAGCATTCATTGCAGCGTAATAAAAATAAAGTTTTGCCATATTTTTATATTACCTTTTTATTTTTATCTTTATTCTTTTGTAAGATATAAATATGGAAAATATTTTAAAATTTTCTCACATGGTTGGACTCTCTTTATGGTTAGGTTCAATGGTAATGTGGGCAATGTTTGCACCAAAATTATACAAAATTGATCCAACAAAAAATACTACTAATACCTTAAGAAAAACATTTAGCACTCTTTCTTGGAGCTCTTATTCTTTATCTTTATTAAGCGGTGTAGGAATTTTTCTAGTCATTGACAATGATATATCAACATGGGGAACTGAATTATTAGTTCTTATTGTTGCAGGAATAGTTATAGGGCTTCATAGCTTTGCTTCAAAGTTAAGTTCTGCTTTAAGAGGTATGTTGAATGGGGTAATGTTATTAGGTGCTTTATTAGTTGTTTACTTGGCAACAATTAATATTTAATAAGATTGAATTAGTTCTAATTCTTTCTCAGTGATAATACCCTCACCTTGAATCAATATTTTGCTAGTTCCTTCTTCTATTAAAAACCAATAAATTGTTTCTTCGTTTGGTATATCAAGATCTTCCTTAAATTCTTCTTTATTTAAATAAGCAGTTATCGTGCGATTTCTAATTCTATCGTCTCTAATGCCAGCTCTCATTACACCATCTAAATATATTTCGTTTAACTTATTTGTTTTTCTAATTGTTGGAACTTCAATAATATTGTGAGTTAAATCCATTTCATTATTTTCTAGAAGATTGATTGATTGGTCAACTAAGCCTTGATGCCATTGTTGAAAGGCAACAATAATTATTAAATCTTTATCTACAAAATCGTCTGGAACAACTTTTTTTTCTTTATTTAAATTGTTTCCTTCAATTGAAGGAAATTCATTAATTTTTCCACTCATATACATATTCTCGCTTGGTTGACAGCTTATTGTAAGAAGAAATACTAATAAAAAAAGTAATTTAGGCCGGACCAAGAACTGCCTCAAGGTTTTTGATTTGTGTATTCATTAACTTTGTCCATATAGGTCCAAAAAATAATCCAATTATCATAAAAATCCCTTTATATTTTACGTTCACAGAATAAGTAAGTTCAGTTCCTCTTGAGTTTGCAGATAAAAATATTGTATCGATTAGCGTAAAGTTTTTAGTATCTGCTTTTAATGAGGCTCTCAATGGTGCACCCCATTCAATTACCTCGTAATCGATAATCATTTCTCTATCATTAAAAGATGTTTTTGCTTTAAATATAGATCCTTCTCTAATTGGCTCATTAGTAATTAGCTCAGCTGTACTAGCTGTGTCCCATTGATCAAGATTTCTAAAATCGGCAACAAAATTGAAAGCAGACTCAATATCTCCTTTTACAGTAATTGTTCTTGAATAAATTGGCATGTTTTTATTTTAAGCTATTGGAAGTTTAGTATGTAAAAATTTATCGAAGATTTAACGACCTATTTCTAAATCCAATAAATCCAATTGCCAAAAATATTAAAGTTTTTCCAATTACAAGAAATATATCTTCACCAATTAATCCATCTTGATAAGGATTTCCGTATGCTCCAAACGATGAGAGATTGTCATCAAACCATTGAAAGAAATCATTTGTCCCAGCTAATGAGTTTGTTAAATATTCAAATGCCATTAAGCCGCCTCCAAAAGCCCATGCCATTGAGGACTTACCTGTAAAAGTTCCAAGAGCAAATCCTAATGCTCCAAAACTAACACCAGCTAATGCAGCTTGTAATGTTGCTTTCATTAAAGGAGCGTAGTCAAGTGTCTGGCTAAGTTCCATAGTTGCTATTGGAATAAACATTATGTTTGTCCATGCAAAAGTAACAAATAAACCAAAAAGGATTGTAAGAATTGCTTGTGATAAATAAACAGTTGATCTTGTCATTGGTAATGCTGCAACAAATTCAAACGTTCCATCTTCTTCAGCTTTTGAACCTAATTTATTTAAAAGTATGATCGTAGCTGTACCAATTAAAAGAGGTACGAATGGAACTAGAAAATAAGTTGTTACCATTCCTTCTAGAGTAAAAACATTATCCCAGTCTTGTATGCCGAGCAAATTCATGACCGTATCATTCTCAGACATGCCTCTAAAAGCTTCTCTCTGTGTATCGATAAGAAGACTCTCTACGCTTGAATTTGCAAAAGCTAATGGAAGTATCAATAGATACACTCCTCCTGATATTGCCCAATTTAAGATGAATTTTCTTGGTACAGTGATCATATATTTTAAATAATTAAGCATTTGATTCCTTTCTGTCATAAAACGAAAAGAAAGCATCTTCTAAATCTTTACCATCTTCTTGTGCCTTATTTAAAAATGTTTCATAAGTTTCATCATAAACTTTGGCTCCATCTCTCAAAACCGCCATTGACTTAGCAACTTTTTCAACTTCAGAGATTATATGGGATGATAACAGTATTGATGCGCCACTATTTGAAAATTCTTCAATTATTTCAAAAAATGACCTTTGATGGAATGGGTCTAAACCAGAAGTTGGCTCGTCTAAAATTAAAGCCTTCGGTTTATGCTGAACAGCTAAGATTATCGCAACTTTTTGTCTGTTTCCTTTAGATAATTCTTTTAAAGATTGATCTACTTCAAGTTCGAATTTCTCTGCTAATTCCATTGCATATTCAGTTGTTTGACCTCTCATGTCAGCTCCAAGTTTAAACAATGATTTAGGACTGAGATTTTGTGGAAGTTGGGGATCTCCAGGTAAATATCCAATTATTTTTTTGGCTTCAACAGGATTTTCAATTGTATTAATTCCCTCTACTGAAAGAGCGCCTTCTGAGGGTTTTAAAAAACCCATTAAACTTCTCATCGTCGTTGATTTTCCTGCACCATTAGGACCAAGTAAGCCTTTTACTTCACCATTATCAACGGAAATACTAATATCTGATACGCCTTTACCATTTTTGTATTTCATTGTTAGGTTTTTAATTTCAATCATGATTTATTTATATTTTATATCAATCATTTTCAATATCGTCAGAATTTTGTTTTTTTCTTAGCCATGTAAGTAAAAGAGCTGGAATCAAAAACATAAGCATTTCATCCCATCCGCCTTGATGATGAAAAACTGGTGGGCTGTTTGTAAAAATTAGGTTCATAGATAACTCTGGACAACCCATCTTGAAATATTAATTAAAGAGCTTGGAACAAGGCCAAAAAATATTGTCATTGTTGCTAATGAGCTAATTAATAAATATTCAGATCTTTTTATTTTGAAATTCTGAACTGGTGTCTCTGTTTTTTCAATTGTTGCAATCCAGATTGGTTTCAAATAGAAATAAAATCCAGCAACTGTTGACAGAAGAAGAATGGAAACTAAGAGATATTTTTGATACGCCCATAAATTAGTTAATAAAATAAATTTTGAAACAAATCCGCTAGTTAGTGGAATACCAGCCAAACCAAGCATAAAAGTACAAAATGTAACTGCGAGGAATTTATTGTTAATTATTAGTCCCTGTATATCTTGAATGTTGAAATTAGATGACATTTTTCCATTGATGATTGAAAAAATTACAAAAATTCCAATTAATTGGATGATGTAAGCAAAAAGATAAAACATTGAAGCACTCGTTCCATTGATTCCAGATACTATCCCTGAAAGAATAAAACCAGACTGGACCACTCCACTATAAGCTAAGAGTCTTTTTAAATCGTCTTGTACAGAAGCAAAAAAAGATCCAATTATTACAGAAAGTATTACAACTAGTAGAAAAAACGAATCAAATTCATTTGGCATAAATCTTAATGAAACTTGACACAATCTAGCAATTACAATAAATGCCGAGGCTTTAGCTATTGAAGCCATATAACCAACATATCCAGTTGGTGATCCTTGATAAACATCTGGTGCCCATGACTGAAAAGGGGCTGCAGCAATCTTGAATAATAGCCCAATAAAAATAAGAATTACACCTAATTTAGTTGTCAATGGCACCGAATCTGCCCCAACAAATCCGACTCCGGTGGCAAAGTCATATACACTAAGTACAGAAAATGAGACATACACTAAAGAAACGCCATAAATAAATATACAAGATGCAAGAGATCCTAATAAAAAGTATTTTAAAGATGCTTCGTTGCTTAATTTATCTACTCGATTCAAACCTGCAAGTGCATAAAGACTAATTGATCCTATCTCAAGACCAATGAAAAGCATTATTAAGTTCTCTGAATCTACCATAAGCATAAATCCTGAGGTGCTCATTAGTGTTAGAATAATTGCTTCTGTTGTTTTCTCCCTCAGCTGAGACGAGGAATCCCAAATTGGTAGTATGTTAAAAAGTAAAATGAGTCCAATCAGAACATTACCAAAAAGAGAAAATTCGTCTAATAGAATTTTTTTAGAAAAATAAGAACTAACACCGTTTTGAAGAAATAGACCAAATTTTAGAAATACACAAAATATTGTTGAAACTACACCAGAAAAAGTTATTACTTGTTTAACTTTTTCATTTGATTCAATTGTGATAGTAAAAAATAACAAGATTAATGCTGTTAGTACAAGAGTAATTGTCGGAGAAATAACAACTAAATTAAATCCAATAGCATCAGCAATAGCTCTCATTCTAAGACTCCAGATAAACTATTGATTGCATCATAGATAATTGATACATCATTTACTATATAGCTCTCAACAAAACTCGGATAAACCCCTATAAATAGCATTAATATAAGAAGTGGCACGACAGCAACTAGTTCTTTGGAATTAAGATCAGTCAAAACTGCATTTTCGTCATTATCTAATTGTCCATTAAATATTCTTTGATATGCCCACAACATATAAATGGCTGCAAGTACCACTCCAAAAGCGGCAATTGAAGAAAGAATCTTAAAACTTGGAAAGCTTCCCATTAAGATCATAAATTCTCCAACAAAACCATTTAGTCCAGGAAGTCCAATTGAAGCAAATGAAGTAAACAAAAATATTCCAGCATAAAGTGGCATAGATTTTTTAAGACCACCAAAATCTGAAATTCTTCTTGTATGCCTTCGGTCATACAGAAATCCTACGAGCATAAATAATGCACCTGATGTAATACCATGATTTATCATTTGTATAACTGCTCCCTCAAGACTTAAATATCTACCTGCTGATATTCCTAGCATCACAAATCCCATATGACTAATTGAGGAATAGGCAATTAATTTTTTAATATCAATCTGAACAATTGCAACAATCGCTCCATAAATTATTCCAAATACAGATAAGAAAGCAATCAAAAATTGATATTCCAAAAAACCCTCAGTGAAGAAAGGGATTGACACCCTTAATATTCCATAAGCTCCAACTTTTAAAAGTACACCGGCAAGAAGGATACTTCCAGCAGTTGGCGCCTCAACGTGTGCATCCGGTAGCCATGTATGAAGTGGAAAAAGAGGAACTTTTATTAGAAACCCAAAAGTGAATAATAAAAATAATACTTTAGATTGATTTGAGGTCATTGAAATATTAGCAATTGAATCAAAGTCAAGTGCGAATGTTCCAGACGATTGGAAACTTAAAACACCCGTGTATATTGTACCGGCCAATATAAAAATAGAGCCAAAAACTGTATATAAGATAAATTTAATTGTTGCATACCTTTTATTTTCACCACCCCATATACCCATTAGAAAATACATAGGTATCAACAATGCCTCAAAAAATATAAATAAGGAGATTAAATCACCTGCTAAAAATACCCCATTTACTGAACCCTGAAGTAACATGATTGATCCAAGAAATCCTTTGCTCGAACCATGGTCTTGGTTTACAGAAAGAATTGATAAAAGTACTAATAAACAATTCAATGAAATTAATAGAAAAGACATTCCAGAAAATCCAATTATTAAATCTATTCCGTAGGCAGAGATCCAAGATATTGAATCTACTACAACAAAGCTTGTCTTTAGGTCTTGATTAATAAACATATAAAGACAGAGGCCTAGTGGAATTAAACTAAGAAAAATGCTTAAGGGTCTAAATAGCTCTCCTCTTCTTTTTGGAACCAAAAAAATAAAGGCTGAATTTATAATAGGAAGGAGAATAAAACTATAAGCTAAACTTATCAAATTAATACTCCTGGTGAAAATAGATATACAACTATGAGTACCAACATAAAAAGACCAAAGTAAACAACATAGTTTCTTACTAATCCTGTTTGAACTAAAGAAATCTGCTGAGAAGACCTATAAAAAGACTTTGCGACTCCGTTTACAATTCCATCGATAGTCATGTTATCGACTGTAACGGCTACTTTCCTTGATAAAGTTTTTAAGCCCCTGACAAATATTGCATTACCAACTTTGTCTAAGAAAAGAACTTCTTTTGATAAAAGCTTAATTTCACTTAAAAATGGGAGCTTAATTTTGAAATAAGAAAAAATATCAAATATATAAATTAAGTAGGCAAGCCCAAGACCAGAAAAACCAGCACCAATTGATAACACAGCCAATATTGCCAAAGTGATACCCTCTGGAAGATGAGTTACTTCTACACTTTGAAGTGTCTCATATAAAACTTTTTCTAATCCATGAAAAAAAGGTGTATTAATAAACCCTATAAATACAGAAAATATTCCAAGCAAAATTAATGGTCTTGTCATATTTTTTGGAGCTTCATGTATATTTTCAATATCACTAGTTGGTTCTTTCACAAATATCAATAACCAATGTCTTCCCATGTAAAAGGCTGTCATAAATGCAGCTAATAGGGATAAAGCCCAAAATCCATAGTAAATGCCTCCTTTAGAAAACACTGATGCGAGTATTTCATCTTTTGACCAAAATCCTGCCAAAGGAGGAATTCCGGATATAGCTAGTGTGCCTATTCCCATCATTGCAGCTGTGATTGGCATTTTCTTTCTTAATCCCCCCATTTTGTATATATTTTGCTCATGATGCATTTCATGAATGACTGCCCCTGCTCCTAAAAATAAAAGTGCTTTAAAAAATGCGTGGGTAACAAGATGAAATATTGCTGCGACGTATGCTCCAGATCCAATAGCTATAAACATGAATCCAAGCTGAGAAATAGTTGAGTATGCTAAAACTTTTTTTATATCTTTTTGATTTATTGCAGCAAAAGCTGCAATTAAAGCAGTTAAAAGACCCATACTGATTATTATCAAGCTACCAAGTTCTGAAAATTGTAAAATTGGGGAAATTCTTACAAGCATAAATACTCCAGCTGTAACCATTGTCGCCGCATGAATTAATGCACTTGCAGGTGTTGGTCCTTCCATTGCGTCTGGTAACCAGCTAAATAAAGGGAATTGAGCAGATTTTCCAAAAGCTCCTAAAAGTAAAAATACAATCATTACATCAAGATTTTCAGGTTTAGTTTCCAATGTTGATTCAAAAATGCTTAAAAAGTTAAAAGTTTGAAATTCGCTGATTATCATCATTAGACCTATAAGGAAACCAAAATCCCCGATTCTATTCAAAATAAATGCTTTATTACCAGCTTTAGCAGCTGATTTCTTCTCAGACCAAAATGAAATTAAGAGATAAGAACTTAGACCTACAAGCTCCCAACCAAAAAACATAACTAAGAAATTTCCCGACAGGACAAGAAGTAACATTGAAAAAACAAAAAAATTAAAATATTCAAAATATTTTGTGTAATTTTCATCTTTACTCATATAAGAGGTTGAGAACAACTGTATCACAAGACTAAGACCACAAATCAAAACCATCATAACTCCTGAAAGCCCGTCTAAATAAAATTCAAAATTTATTTCTGGATTAGGAAACCATTGAAATACTTCAAATTTTAATGGTTTGAATTTATCAAAAAAAATATAACCAAACAAAAAAAATGACGTTGCTAACGAAAGCATCGCAGCATTTAAAGTTATAAAATTTGTAAGTAATTCATTTAAAAATTTACCAATAACTTTTAAGAACAATGACGTAAGAAAAGGAATGAGAATTACGCCTAATATTAAAATACTCAAAACTATCCCTTCGAGGAACTTAACATATCGACTGACGCTGATTCTTGCTTTTTAAATATAGAAACAATAATTGCCAGACCTACCACTACCTCTGCAGCTGCAACAACAAGAACAAAAAATACTGCGATCTGTCCATCGACAGATCCAAGATGCTTCGACGCTGTAATAAAAGTTAAATTAACAGCATTTAGCATGAGCTCAATACACATAAACATTATCAATGCATTTTTTCTTACCATCATTCCTAAAAAGCCTATAGAAAAAAGGATTGCTGAAAGTGTTAGATACCAATCAGAGGTTACTTCAATCATTGTCACTACTTTGTTTAAATTCGTAGGCTAACGCTATAGCTGCAGTTGTAGCGACAATTAATAAAATAGATATTACTTCAAAGGGAAATACCCAAGAAGTGAATAGAGCTGAGGCGAGTATTGCAGGTGTTCCCTCAAGTGAAATTTCTGATTGTGGAAATAATAAATTCCAATTCAATCCATTTTGTAAGCTAATAAAGACGACTATTGAAACTAATAAAATTAACGTTCCAGAAATTAATAACTTTTGTCCTTTAATTTGTTCTTTAGTTTGCTCGGGTTTATCAACACCAATCATCATGATTACAAAAAGAAACAACGTCATGACAGCACCAGCATAAACTAACATTTGGACCATCGCTACGAAAGTTGCATTGAGAGTTATGTATAAGATTGCAAGTGAAGTTAATGTCAATACCAATCCCATTGCATTATGAACTGGGTTTTTTGCAAAAACTACAATTAATGCTCCTAAAATTAACAATGATGCAGGTATCGCAAAAAGTAGTAATTCTATCAATCTATTCTTCCTCTAAAAATTGACCTTTTTCCGGATCTCTTTTTCCAACTCCTAATGACCCTGTCCAGCTTACTGTATTTTGATAATTGGGATTACCATTTGATGAGGTTGCTCTCATCCACCCATCTGAAGTTTTTAATTCATTAAAGTTAGTTAATAATGTCTGTTTTTCGTGAGTATTGGGGACGCCATCATCACCGACTAGTAAAACATCTTTATCAAAAACTGCTTCATCACGGGATCCAACACTCATTTCAAACAACGAAGTCATTGTGATAGCTTCTGTTGGACATGCTTCAACACATAATGCACAATAAATACATCTAAGCATATTAATTTCATAAATGAACCCATATCTCTCACCTGGACTAATTGGTTGTTCTTCGGGGTTATCCTCTCCTCTTACGTATATGCATTGTGCAGGACATACACCAGCACATAACTCACAACCAATACATTTTTCCATTCCATCTTCATATTTATTAAGCACATGTCTTCCGTGAAATCTTTGTGGTTTTTTTCTAAACTCTTTTGGGTATTTATCAGTTACAGATTTTTTAAATAATTCTTTAAAGGTAACCTTTAAACCTTTTATTAAATCATATCCTGCGCTCATTATCCTATTAACTCCAAGGTAATCCAAAATCTCTAATGCCAAGAACAATTGCAGAAAGCATTAGCCATATGAGGGAGATAGGAATAAGTCTTTTCCATCCTAACTCCATTAGTTGGTCATATCTTAATCTAGGCAATGTTGCCCTGATCCAAAAATAAACAAATAATAATCCAAAGGTCTTTACGCCAAGCCAAATAGTTGGCATAAGTGCAGATAAAAATTGGGGTAAAACTCCCTCAAAAGTTGGACCCAACCACCCGCCTAAAAAGAACGTAGCTGTGATCGCACACATATTAAACATATTTATATATTCAGCTAAAAAAAACATAGCAAATCTAAATCCAGAATACTCAGTATGAAAACCTCCAACCAATTCTTGTTCTGCTTCCACAAGATCAAATGGAGCTCTATTTACTTCTGCAATTGAGGCTACAAAGAAAATTCCGAATGCTAAAAATTGTGGAAAAATATTCCAGTTTGGTATCAAGCTCACAATTGAATCAACTATTGGTATTGTGCTTGATAAATTTCCAGCTTGACTTTCAACAATCTTTGTCATTGACATTGATCCTGAATACAAAATTACAGGAACAAGAGAAAGCCCCATTGCAGCTTCGTAAGATATCATTTGAGCAGATGCCCTTACCCCTCCAAGTAACGGATACTTTGATCCAGAAGACCATCCAGCCAGGACAACGCTATATACAGCCAATGAGCTTATTGCTAGAAAAAATAAAACACCAACGTTAATATCTGCTCCGACCATATTTATAAATTGTGATTCTCCTCCAATTGCTAGATCAAAACCAGGACCTAAAGGTATGATCATAAAAATAAGAAAAGATGGAACTAAAGCAATAATAGGAGCCAAAAGGTACATTGCTTTGTCTGCTTTCATAGGCAAGATCTGTTCTTTTAACAATAGTTTTATAGCATCTGCAAGTGTCTGTAGAATGCCAAAGGGACCTGCCCGATCCGGGCCAACTCTAGATTGCATACCTGCAACCACTTTTCTTTCAAGCCAGATTAAAAGTATTGTGTTGGTTAGTAAAAGTCCCAATCCAAGTAATGGTTTAATTAATGCAAGAATAAGCTCAACTGACACTTAATTGCTCCCTACTCCTTGCTACCTCTAACTCAACCTTTTTCTCAGGATCAAGATTTTGAAAACCTCTTCTATTGATTGGGATAACTAGCAAGTTGTCTGGAAGAGAATCGTTTATATTAACATTTACCTGAATTGAATTATCATCCTGTGAAAGAGTAACAACATTGCTTATAAGCATATAGGATCCATAAAATGTTGCTGAATTCATTTCTATAAACCGTTCAGAACCTAACATCGATATGGACGGAGAATTAATTTGTGATGATGTATCTCCGTAAAGTCTGTGTACGAACAATATTTCTAGATTTTCTAATCTATTATTCTTTGTTTCAATTTTGATTGGCTTTGAATTCATTATCCCATCTAGATTTGATGGTTTATTTAAATTATCAAAAGATGGAAGATTATCTTTATTCGTATATCCTTCACACAACAATGAATTTAACTGAATTTCAGAATCGTAAGATTGTTCCAAACCAATTTTACCAAGTAACATTGCCCAGTATTCCCATTCATTCAAAGACAATCCTGGAGCAGGTAGTATTTTGTTTTGCATCAACGTTCTCATTTCAAGATTGGTAAAGGTCCCTTCTTTTTCAGTAAAGGAAGTTGTTGGAAGAATAATATCTGCCAATTCTGTAGTTTCGTTTTTGAATAAATCTAGAGCAACTACATAATCAGCGCTTATCAAATGATTCTTAATTTTTTGACTATAAACTGAATTGTTTACTGGATTTGATCCTATGGTAAATATCAAATTTTTTCTGGAATTATCGAATTCATCTACAAAATCATTTATACCTTTTACTAGATCTAAATTTTGAAAGGCTCCGAATGTATTTCCTTTTGCAAAGCAGTTAAGAATTTTGAGATTTGAGTTTTTATTCAAATGATTTATTAATTTTGAAACTGGTTCCATATTCTGAATAGGTGAGGATTTGCCAACAATTGCTAATACTTCTTTACCATTTATAAGTCTTGAAAGGTTTGGAATATCAGATATTTCAATGTTAAATTCAAAATTTTTAGACACTACTTCTTCCCCAAAGTACTCTTCTGAAAGATTTTTCATAGCTGTGTTGGTATGACCAAATATAATTAATTTTTTTCCCTTCTTAACAGCTTGTTTTATTCGTAAATACAATGTAGGTAAATTATCTTTGATATCTTGGGACCATAAAATTATTGTATCTGCTGAATCCAAATCTTTAATTTGTCCAAGTGAGTAGCTGTCATCAAAATATCCTTCGTGCAAATAATCATCGCTTATATAAACATTTAAGTCTTGGATTGATGTTTCTTGTTTGTTTTCGTTAAGGCTATTTATAAAACTATTCAATGCAAAGTATTCTTCATTTGTACTATTGTGCCCAATTATAAAACTTATATTCGTATCTATATCGGTATGAATTTGATCACCAATTATTTCCATGGATTCATTTACACTTAACTCTTTGCTTGGATTATTAACTAATAATGGTGATTGAATTCTCTTTTCTGAATGCAGATACTCAAAGTTGTATCGGCCTTTGTCAGAAAGCCATCCTTGGTTTGTATATTCGTTATCCTCACCTAAAATTCTTAACATTTTGTTCTGTGATACGTTTAATTCAACTGAACACCCAACTGATGAACAATTTGAGGTTGATGAAACTTTTTTAAGATCCCATGGACGTGCTTTAAATCTATATGATGAAGATGTGAGTGCCCCAACTGGACAAATTTGTACTGTGTTTCCAGAGAAATATGATCTAAATGGTTCATCAGGAAAAGTATTTACTTGTGTTTTATTTCCTCTCTGAATAAATTCGATCAAAGGATCTCCAGATATTTCATCAGAAAACCTTGTACATCGAGCACATAATATGCATCTTTCTCGATCAAGTAAAATTATCTCTGAAATTGGAATAGGTTTTTCAAAATGTCTTTTATCTTCTACAAATCGTGACTCACCAGGTCCATAAGCCATTGTTTGATCCTGTAAAGGACATTCTCCGGCCTTATCACAAACTGGACAATCAAGAGGGTGATTAATTAATAAAAACTCTAAAACTCCTTCTTGAGCTTTTTTTACAACATCAGATTCAGTATCTACAACTAAATCTTCTGATACCTTTGTGGTACAAGAAGGAACCAAAGCCTTACCTCGAGGAGTTTCGATTTCAACCAAACACATACGACACATTCCCACAGGGTCCATTCTTTTATGCCAGCAAAATCTTGGTATATGAATACCAGAATCTTCACATGCTTCAATAATAAGTTGGTCAGGTTCTGAAATTATTTCTGAACCATTGACGTTTATTTTAATTTGATCAGTCATTGAGTAATGGGAATTTTTGTTGGAAGCATGTTTGTAATTTCATCTGAAAAGTTATTTAATAATGATGTAATTGGAGATACCGCTGAAGGGCCTAATGGACATATTGTTGTCATTTTTGGTGGCCATGCAAGGCCAGGTGATATGTTATCGCAAATATCAATTAATAAACTTATGTCAGATAATCGACCCCTACCACTAGCTATTCTGTCTAATATCATTTCCAGCCACGTAGTGCCCTCTCTACAAGGAGTACACTGACCACAAGATTCGTGTGCAAAGAAACTGACAATACTTTTTGCTGCATAAACTAAATTTGTGTTTTCATCCATAACAACAACAGCCCCGGAACCCAGCATAGATCCAGCATTTGCAACATCATCAATGGTCATTTTTATATCCAATTGATCGCCAGTAAACCATGGAGCAGATGCACCTCCTGGGATGTATGCTTTAACACTTTTATTATTTTTTATACCATTACCAAATGTGTATATAAATTCTTCAAAGGTTTTACCCATTTCTATTTCAAAATTTCCAGGGTTATTTACATGTCCCGATAAGCTAAAAATTCTAGTACCAGTTGAGCCCTCAACTCCTAATTTTGAATACTCCTTACCTGAATTATTGATAATCCAAGGCACTGAAGATATTGTTTCTACATTATTTACAAGAGTTGGCTTATTGTACAAACCCATTACTGCTGGAAAATAAGGAGGTTTTAGTCTTGGCTCTCCTCTTCTACCCTCTAATGAATTTAAAAGAGCTGTCTCTTCACCGCATATATAGGCCCCTGCACCAAGATGTACTACAACATCTAAAGAGAAATTTGTTCCTAAAATGTTCTTGCCTAGATAACCTTTTTCATAAGCTTGTTCAACTGCATCTTGTACTCTTCTTGCTGGTTTTGCATATTCACCTCTAATATAGATAAATGCTTTTTTGATATTTGAGGCAAAACATGTGATTGCTACACCCTCAATTAATTGGTGTGGATCCCTTTCAAGTAAAATTCTATCTTTAAAAGTTCCTGGTTCGGATTCATCACCATTAATTACGAGGTATCTATCTTCATCTTCAGCTAGAAATCCCCACTTAACTCCTGTTGGGAAACCGGCACCCCCACGGCCTCTGATGTTTGAATCCTTAATTTCATTAATAACACTTTCAGGATCATTATCTTTCAGGACTTTTTTTAAAGCACTGTAACCATTGTTTTTTTCAAAAACGTCAAGCTTATGACTGTTTTCAGGAAATTCACGCATATGCTTTGTAAGTAATAATGTTTCTTTCATTTGCTTTTTTCCTTTGCAGTTCCAATGTTCTGAAAGCCTGGAACTGAATACGATGATCCAGTATTGTCTTTAATGGCCCAATCGAATGATTTGATACCTCCAAATTTATCTTGTAGCTCTTCAGCAACAATTACGTTAGGTCTCTCTTCTTTAAGCCATTCACACATTTGGATTGATTTTTCAGGTGTCAATCCTTCAACTGTTTCATAATTTACCTGAACAGCTGGAGCTCCACCGCATGCTCCAATACACTCAACTTCTTCAAAAGTGAAAACCTTATCGGTATCAGTTTCATAATTTTCTAATCCAGTAAAATCTTTTACTGAATTAATAACACTTCTTGAGTCATTTATTTCGCAAGAAATCGATTTACAAACACTAAGTAAGTATTTTCCAGTTTGTTCTTCTTTATACATGGAGTAAAAAGAAGCAACTGATTTTACTTGAACTTCAGTAATTCCAATAAGGTTACTAATTTCTACAATTGAATCATTTGATATATGACCATCTTTTTCTTGGGCTAAATATAGAAGTGGTCCCAGAGCTGATCTCTTTTCGGGATATAATTCAATAATTTCATTTGCTTTTTCTACCAATTCTTTTTCCCAGCTCATCTGTCAACATCTCCTAAAACTGGATCCAATGAGGCTATTGCTGCAACTGCATCTGCAATTGGGCTGTCAGACATTACTACTGGTAAAGCTTGGAGATTACAGAAAGAAGGTCCTCTTACATGCATTCTATATGGTTTTGATGATCCATCAGAAACAATAAAGCAACCAAGCTCACCTCTTGGCGACTCGACTGTTGTATAAACTTCTCCCTCTGGAACTTTGAATCCTTCTGTATATATTTTAAAATGATGGATCAAAGCCTCCATTGATTCGTCTAGTCTTTTTCTGGGTGGAGGTGTAATTTTTTTATCTTGAATTTTATATGGTCCCTTTGGCATATTCCCCATAGCTTGTTCAACAATTTTTAAGCTTTCAAAAATTTCTAAGACTTTAATTCTCCATCTTGCAAAAACATCTCCTTCTTCAAAAACAGGTATATCAAATTCATATTTATCTATACCTGAGTATGGTTGCATTTTTCTTAAGTCCCAGGCATATCCGCTAGCTCTAAGACTTGGACCAGTTATACCGTATGCAAAACATTCTTCAGTAGTTAAAATTCCAACATTCTTTAGTCTTCCTTGCCAGATCGGATTATCTAATAGCATTTCGTCATAATCTTTTAGTTTTTTAGGTATGACTTTCAATATCTCTTCAATGTCTTTTTGCCAATTGTCTGGTAAGTCGGCTGCTACACCACCTGGCCTTATAAAGTTATGATTCATACGTAGTCCAGTTGTCTTTTCAAAAAAATCTAGAATTAATTCTCGTTCTCTAAATCCAAAAATCATCATTGATAATGCCCCTATATCCATTCCTCCAGTTGCTAATGCAACAAGGTGTGAGGAAATTCGATTTAGTTCAGTCATTAATATTCTTATAGTTGAAGCTCTATCTGGAACTTCAATACCTAAGAGTTTTTCAGTTGCTAATGAAAAAACAAGTTCATTAAAAAAGGGAGATAGATAATCCATTCTTGTTGTGTTAGTGGGTCCCTGAAAGTAATTTAATTCCTCTCCTGTTTTTTCCATCCCAGTATGAAGATACCCAATTACAGGTTGTACTCTTCTTACTACTTCTCCTTCAAGTTCAACTTGTAATCTTAAAACGCCATGAGTTGATGGATGTTGAGGTCCCATATTTAAAATCATTCTTTCATCATCAGAAATATCATCTTCTATAAAATAATCATCTATAACTTCAGAACCCATTTGAATTTTTGTAGTTACTTCATCTTCTTGTTCTAACATTTTTTGCGAACCTTCGTCAGTTGAGGAGATGTTCCATCCACCTTCTTCTGAGTTAGTAGCCCAAAGATCTATGTCTTTTATAGTGTCGTTATTTTCTTCCATTATCAATCAACCTTTGGTGCATTTTTAAATTGGACTGGTATTCTTCCAGTCCCATAATCTTTTCTTAATGGGTACCCAACCCAATCATCAGGCATAAGAATTCTTGTTAAATCAGGGTGGTTTTCAAAGTTTATTCCAAACATATCGAATACTTCTCTTTCATAAAAATTTGCACTTGGATAAAGACTCGTTATTGAAGGAATTCTTAAATCGTCATTCAATTTGACTTTGATCGAAATTCTTTTATTTTTTGAAACAGAGAGAAAATTTACAACTACCTCAAATCTAGGATCTTTTTTTCTAAACCAATCGATAGCAGTTAAATCAACCATCATTTCATATCCATCGTTTTTCAATTCTTCGACTTTTTGAAAATAATCTTCAATTGTTACATGCAAATTTTCTATCATTATCTATTTATCTCTCTATCCATGATTTTTTGATGAAGTGTTAAGATCCCATGCATTAGTGACTGTGGTCCCGGTGGACATCCCGGTACATATATATCAACAGGAACTATGTGGTCCACACCCTGTACAAGGGCATAATTATTAAACATTCCCCCAGTTGAAGAACAAGCTCCCATTGCAATTACCCATTTTGGCTCGGCCATTTGATCATAAACTTGTCTTAGAACAGGTGCCATCTTTTGAGAGACTCTACCAGCAACTATCATCAAATCAGCCTGTCTTGGTGACGCTCTGAATACTTCCATTCCATATCGAGCTAAATCATATTTTGCCGACCCTGCTGCCATCATTTCGATAGCACAACATGCAAGACCAAAAGTTACGGGCCACATGGATTGAGTTCGTGACCAACGTACGGCTTTATCGATTGTTGTAGTAAAGATATTATCAGGTGAAAACATTATTTATTAACTCCCTCATAATTTGAGACAGGTTCGTGATATCTCTGTCTTCTCGGTACATTCCAGTCAAGAACATTTCTTTTCCAAACGTAATATAGAGTCTCAAGTACAAAAAATGTAAATATGAAAATAACAATTATTCCATACCAACCCAACTTATCAAATCGCGTAGCCCATGCCAGAAGAAATATTATTTCAATATCAAAAACTATATACAACATTGCAACCATATAAAATTTGACTGGAAATCTTTGTGATGGCTCTTCTTCAGGAAAAATACCAGACTCATAAGGTGTTAATTTTTCAGGTGTAGGGTTTTTAGGTGATAATAGATAACTAACTCCAAGTGACGCAATTGCAAAACCTATGCCAATAAATAGCATTACCAAAATTGGTAACCAATTAATCACATTCCCTCCCTATTTGTGAAATATTTCACAATGTATCGTTCTATTTTAGTACTGATCTAGCTTTTTGCTACAAGGAAAAGGCAGGAGATTTATTGAAAAACCGCAGTGTTTTAAAGGGTAAAATAAATTTAAAAGCCAACGAGAAAGTTTCTTTAATCGTCAATCTAGCCTCATCGAATAACAGCTCAACTACAAAATTAATAGTGTTTTTATCCACTGATGCAATTCTGAGTAATCTTTTTGTCATAAAAGGACTTTGTAAAACAAGTCGAGCAACCGTACAGCTAAGAAAATGCATTCCAAATCTTTTGTTTAAAGCTTTCTCATATTTTTTTAAATTATTATTTAAATTATTTTGTTTATTTGAATTCAATGAACCAAATGTCTCTTTAGCAAGTAAATAACCTGCCTCCATGCCATAAAAAATCCCCTCCCCACTCATAGGATTTATCATTGAACCAGCATCTCCAACAAGAGCTACTTTATCATGTGAAAGTTTTGGTCTATAAGAAGCAAAAGGAAGCATATAACTTTTTTCCATTCTCAAGTTTTCAACGATGACACCTTTTGATTCCAATGTCGTTACAAAACTATCAAGCATGTCATTTATATCCATATTGTCCTTTTTAAATAAATTTAAAGGCATACCAATACCAATATTTATTAAATTCCCTTTACTAGGGAATGCCCAAGCGTATCCTTTTAATGCTGAAACATTAATTTCAAACATAAGTGTTCTTTCTTTAAATATTTCTAAATAATTTGGACTGTCAATATAGGCTCTTATAGCAATTGCTTTGTGTATGTCATTATTTTGTTTTAGATCTAAACTTTTTCTAACTCTTGAATTTGCGCCATCTGCTCCTACCAACAGCTTTGTGAATAAAAAGTTTCTTTCTTTGTTACTATTCTCAATCTCTACTTTTAAGATATTCTCATCTTCAGTTTGCTCATAATTCAAATATCTTACACCTTCAAATGAGTGGACATTGAGATTTTTAGCAATATCAAAAATTCTATTATCAAGTTCGTATCTCGGAATAACATAAACAACAGAGTCATCTTTGTTTTTAACTTTTGGAATATAATTTTGGATTCCTATATTATCGGGGCCAAATAAAGATGTTGAGATAACCTCGGGTTCACCCTCCAGTATATGCTCATTGTTAAATCTTTTTAAAGCATTAATTACCCCGGGACCAATTGCATCACCACAAGATTTATCTCTTGGAAAAATAGCTTTGTCAATAATTCCAACTTTTAAATCAGGATTTAAATTTTTGTAAGAAATTGCAGTATTAGATCCAGAGGGACCTGCCCCTACAATTAAAACATCGAATAGTTCCTTATTTATCATTGTTTATGACCTAAAAATACCTTATTTATTAATAAATCATAAATTTAAGTAAGAATAAAATATTTTTAATGTAATTTACCTTATTTTTAAATTGTTATTAGATTGTGCATTAGTGAAAGAAAATAGCAATATACCACCGGCAACAGTAAAAAGGCTGCCTCTATATCTTCAATGCTTAGAACAAATTGATGACCAAAATATTGGAATTTCTTCTAAAAAATTAGCAGAAATTGCAAAAGTAAATGATGCTCAAGTTCGTAGAGATTTATCATATTTAGGCACACTAGGAACTAGAGGCGTAGGATATGATATTTCAACATTGAGAAATCAGATTCAATTAGAACTTGGTTTGGTCGAGGGATGGAGCGCAGTAATAGTTGGAGTTGGTAACCTTGGATCAGCACTTGCACATTATGGAGGATTTCAAGAACGCGGATTTGGTGTTGTGGGATTATTTGATGATGATCCAAAAAAAATAAGTAAACAAATAGCTGGCCTTGTAGTAAAACCCATATCTGATATTAAAACTGTTTGTGAAAAGTACAATGTTGCAATTGGCATTATTGCAACACCTGGAAAAGTTGCTCAAGAAATTGCAGATCAGTTGGTCGACTGTGGGGTAAAGTCAATTTTAAATTTCGCTCCAGTATTATTAAAAAATATTCCAGATGTTCAAATTAGATCTGTCGACCTTTCACAAGAATTACAAATACTCAGCTACTACTTAGAAAGACCCGTTCTTAAAGCAGTCAAATAATTTATTTCTGATATAAATATCCAAGTAAAGATCTAAATAGCAAACTAACATTTAAACCAATCCAAAGTGTTGATATTGTATTCTGTGTTCTTAATAAATAAGTACAAACTAAAAATCCAGCAACTGAAGAAGCCACAGTAAGAAAAGAAAATTCTTTAGCCCTATCAAGTCCGAGAAGAACTCCGTCCCAAAGAAATGCGTAACAACCTATGAATAGACTTATAGCAACAAGAATTGTTAGTTGTAAATCGATATATAGATCAAATTTGTCATCCCCAAACATTTCAACAAAATTATCTAAAAATAAAACAGTTATTATTGCAAGGATGAAAGATATCGCCGTGGTTACCGACACGAGTTCTTTTTGTAATCCGGA
This sequence comes from uncultured Candidatus Actinomarina sp., assembly GCA_902627635.1. Taxonomy (GTDB): domain Bacteria; phylum Actinomycetota; class Acidimicrobiia; order Actinomarinales; family Actinomarinaceae; genus Actinomarina. The sequence continues at coordinate 24,752 of CACOKA010000001.1, read as the reverse complement.
TTTTTGATATTTTTCTTTTTTTGAAACAAGTTCAGAAATTAGTGTTTGAGAAGCAATCGCAATTGCATCAACAAAAATATAACCTACTGACCATAACTGAAGCAAGATGTGTTGCAAGGCTATTTCCTGCATAGACATTAGGGAAGCTCTATTTCTTAAATATGCCATGAATAAGGTTAGAAATAATGATCTAATCAAAATATATGTTCCGACGCTGAAAAATTTTTTTCTTAAATTAGGTTTGTCTATTTGCTCTTCAGTGGAAGAAATATCACTTAATTGTCTTTTTAGAATAATTGTCGAATAAATGGAAGCACAAAAAAAGGCAAGAGAACTAGCAAACCCAATCCCGCCAGCACCAAAACCTAGAAATAGTCCAAAAAATAAGCTAAAAAATATATTTGTGATTGATACTATTAATGCACTATAAAAAGTAATTTTTGCATACTTTAAACCCCTCAATACGGCAGTAGAGTGCATATTTACTAAATAAAATGGTAGCCCAATACATCTAAAGACTAGATAGTCAGATGAAAGTAGCTGTATATTTGCAGTAGGTTGAAAAGTCGAAATTAAATAACCACTATTTATGTACAAAATTAAAAATGATCCTAAACCTAGCAATATCGAAACATTTCTTCCAAACTTTATAAAATAATTTAATTTATTGATTTCATTTTTAGTTTTAAGAGAGGAAACAAGTGGTGTTGTTCCGTATGCTAGAAAGATAAAAACCCAAATAAAAACAAAATAAATCGTTTCTCCAATACCAATTCCAGAAAGCGTGTCTAAATTTATAACACTAGCAATTTTTGAATCAATTAGACCAACTATCGGTTCTAAGGCTAGCCACAAAAAAATAGGATATGAATTAATCCAAATATCTTTTCTAACTTTATTAATCATTGAAATTATCAGCTTTTAATAGACCCCAAACCATAATCTGCTCATGAGCTTCAATACCTAAATCTTGAGGTGTAATAACTTTTTCAAATTTGTAAATTGTTTTGGTAAAATTATTCAATAATTGAGTTGGAGTTTGTTTTTGCTCAGAATATGGAAGATTGAACTCATTTATTAATATATTTTCTAACTCTTGAAAATCTACATCATTGATTTTGATGTTCTCATTTTTTAAATATTGTTTTAAACCTTCACATAGAGATTTTGCAAAAGAGGTTATTTCTAAATTTGTCATGCAAATATTTGAACAATAATTAAACCATTCGGACCAGACACTATTCCAATACCAATTCGTTTAAATTCATTATCTATTATTGTCGCTCTATGGGATTGAGAATACATTAGGCTTTGATGACCAGAATAAATTGTTGATGCCATTGCTAAATTTTCACCAATAAATTTTGGAGGTGGATAACCAACTTCTAAAAGTCTTTCAGTAACTAAATATCCATTGTTTGGATCTTTGTGACACCAAAAACCCTCTGTATACATTTTTTTTGCATAGTTTTCTGCAATATTCGATAATGTTTGAGAGAACTCTAAGGGATCAGAATTTACATTTATTCTTTCGATATTAACCATTTCAAACAACTCATTAGTTTCACTTGTTTTGGAAATTAATTTTGATTGAGTAAAAGAAGGTATTTCAAGACATCCTGATTCATCTAACGAAATAGAGGTGCTGCCTGTCAGTTCCTTTATTCTTGAAGTAACTTTTAATAAATCTGTTCCTGTAATGACTTCGAGTGTTTGTTGGGGTACTCCTTCAGAATTTAGATAAAACGATACAATATTGGACTGATCAATACTTTCTTGTACATATTTTGGCAAGGAAAGAAGAGATAAAATTGTAAACATAAATGTAAGAACTAAATTGCTCAAAACAATAGAGGTAATGCTACCCAGTAACTTATTTCCTATATCTTTTTTAGATCCTTCACTGTAAATTAAATTTTGAAAAATCGAACTCAATGTCAAGATTGTAATAAATATTGCGACGCCTGCAAAAATTTGTGAAGTTTGCTGATTGGAATTTAGCCAGCCACTTATATATTCACCAATCGAAAAGGAATAAGTAAAACTTAAATAGATTGATATAAGAAAAGTTATCAAATAATAAATAATTAATAAAGAGCCTTTTTTCCATCCGAAATAAATAAGATAAACAATAAATATATATATGAATATGTCTAAATAATCTAAATTATTCAGAAAAGTTAACAAATTTTCTAAATTTTCAACCATTTTTTAAAATTTTTTGCTTCTGCTATTGAAGAGTACACAAATTACGCTATTGTTGTTATACATTCCTACAAATATGTAGGAATTTTTTAATTTCAGTGACTGAAAGGAAATTATATGAGAAATCGCAAAGCTTTAGCTTTGTTTGCGATTTTAGCGCTAGTCGCTGCAGCCTGTGGTGGTTCAGGATCTGGCGGATCTGATGATGTAGAAGAAGTAGTTGAAACTACTGAAGCTCCTGCAACAACAGCCGCTCCTACTACTACTGCTGCTGCTCCTGCAGGTGACCCACTTGTATTGGCATCATTAATGCCATTATCAGGTGACTTAGCTGCACTAGGACCTGGTATTGCACTAGGAGCTTCTCTCGCTGTAGAGCAAATAAATGCTGCTGGCGGTATAAATGGAGTCCCTGTCGAACTTATTGAAGGTGACAGTGGATGTGATGGTGCGATAGCATTAGACAGTCTTACTGAAGCAATAGCTGGAGGAGCACAAGGGGTTATGGGTGCTGCATGTAGTGGTACTTCCCTCGCTATTTTAGATACAGCTATAGCTGCAGAAGTTGTTATGGTATCCCCATCAAATACAAGTCCTCAATTTACCAAAATGGATAAAAAAGGATTTTATGCAAGAACCGCTCCATCTGATCTATTACAAGGTGATGTACTTGCATCATTATTGTTAGAAGATGGTGTTGAATCAATCGCTATCATTTCAAGAGCAGACGCTTATGGTAGAGGTTTAGCAGAGGCTACTGCATCAGCATTTGAAGCTGGTGGTGGAGTTGTAAAGAATGTTGTTTATCACGCTCCTGATGCAACAGAATTTAACTCTGAAGTAACAGCCGTAGGTAAAGGTTCACCCGACGCAATTGTTGGTATTCTTTTCCCTGCTACTGGTTGCGGAGTTCTTCAACCTGCATTTGAGCAAGGTCTTCTTGATACACCATGGTATATGACCGATGGTGTTAAAGATGCTGGTCTTGCATCACTTTGTGGATTAGGAACTGCACTTGACGGAATGAAGGGAACAGCACCTGGATCTGCTGCTGGTGAAGCATTTGATGCGTTCTCAGCTGCATACTCACAAGTGAGTGCTGATGGAGCTGGAACCTTTATTTTTGCTCCACAAGCATATGATGCTGTCATGTTAATGGCAATATCAGCTGCTGCTAATGGTGTAACAGGTCCAGATATTGCATCTGGATTAGTTGCTGCATCATCTGGTGGAGAAAAATGTATCGGAGTTGCTTGTATTGAACTTGCAGCTAGCGGTGTAGATGTTGACTATGTTGGAGCATCTGGCGAAATTGAATTAAATGAAGCTGGAGACCCTACAGCAGCAACATATGATATTTGGACAACTGAGGGTGATACAAACCCAGTCCTAAGATCAGTAGATTTTGGTTCTTAAAATTTACAATTAATAAAAAAGGCCTGCCATGTGCAGGCCTTTTTTTATAGTTTTCCCAAATATAAATCTATAACGCGTGGGTCGTCTAAGAGTTCTTGTCCTTTTCCTTGATAAGCATTTCTTCCTTGATCTAAGACATAACCACGATCACTAAAATTTAATGCGCGTGTAGCATTTTGCTCTACCAAAAGAATTGCTACTCCTCTTGAATTGATCTCTTTAACTATTTCAAATACTTCCTTGATTGCAACTGGTGATAGACCAGCAGAAGGTTCGTCTAATAACAAAATACTTGGTGATGTCACCAATGCTCTTGCTAAAGCAAGTATTTGTCTTTGTCCACCAGATAAATTTCCAGCTTTATCTTTATGTCTTTCTTTTAACATAGGAAAGTCATCATATAATTTTGAAATTGTTTGTTTGATGTTACCTTTAACAGACCATGAACCAATTTCTAAATTCTCTTCAATTGTTAATGATGGAAATACATTTTCAACTTGAGGGACGTAACCAACTCCCTCACTAACAATTTGATGAGTAGGAGTATTAGTTTTTTCCACACCATTAATAAAAAAGCGACCACCTGAAATATTTATTATTCCCATTATTGCTTTGAGTAAAGTTGACTTACCTGCTCCATTAGGACCAATAATTGATACAATTTCTTTTTCATCGACAATCAGGTCAACACCCTGAAGAATATTTAAACCTTTTACATATCCTGCTGCGATTCCATTACATTCAATAACAGTTTTATTCATTTTCGGATCCTAAATATGCTTCGATTACTTTTTCATCAGTTCTTACATTTTCAGGTATATCATCAGCTATAACCATGCCCTCAGCTAATACAACAACCCTTTGAGAAATTTTCATTACTGCTTCAATGTTGTGTTCAACCATTAGTATTGAAATTCCTTTTTCTGAAAGATTTAAGATGATTTGTAGAATTTCTTCTGCCAATTTTGGATTAACACCTGCTAGTGGTTCATCCAATAATAATATACTCGGATCATTTACTATTGATCTACCGAGTTCTAATAATTTTTTTTGACCACCAGAAAGCTCTCTTGCGTAAGAGTTTGCCATATGATCAATGTTTAAGTCTTTCATAATTTCAAATGATTTTTCTTTTATATTTTTTTCGGTTGTTTTTTGACTTGGTAATCTAATTAAAGATTTCATAAATGAATCGTTGTTGACAGATGATGCTGAAAACATCATATTTTCTAAAACCGTCATCCGATCGAAAACTTTTGTTAGTTGAAAAGTCCTTATCATTCCTAATCTAGCAATTGAGTAGGGCTGGCTTTTTGTGATATTTTTTTTATTTAAAAAAACTTTTCCTTCATCGCTATCTTGAAACCCAGAAATTAAATCGAAAAAAGTAGTTTTTCCAGCACCATTTGGTCCAATAATTGACGTTAATTCATTTCTATTAAGATTAAGACTTTGAACATCAACGGCTTTTAATCCACCGAAACTTTTTTTTAAATTTGTAACTTCAAGGTATTTATTTGACATCTAAAAGGAGTTCCTCTTTCTTTCCCATTAATCCACTTGGTCTAAAAATCATCAAAAGCATTATTAATAGGCCCACTAAAACAAATCTCACTCCAGCTATTTGTTGACCATTTGCATTTTCAAAAATTAATTGAGCAATTCCAGTCGTTTCAGAAATGATGACCCAAAAAATAATTGATCCAAATATTGGTCCGGTAAGGCTACCTACTCCACCAAGAATCATAATTGCCCATACGTAGAATGTAAGTATTGGTACAAATGTTGATACTTGAATAGTGCCATAGTTAAAAGCTAATAGAACTCCAGATAGTCCTGCAATGCCAGCTCCTAACATAAAACTTTGAAGTTTTAACCAAACAGCGTTTTTACCTAATGCTCTCACCGCATCTTCATCTTCGCGCACTGCTCTTAGTGCACGCCCCCATGGTGAATTTGTAAGTCTTCTTAAAAGTAGTAAAACAAGAATTATTGAAGTCCAAGATAAAAATGCTATCCATATTTGGGATGGATTTAGCTCATTTGAAGATGCAAAATTATCAATAAATCCTGATCTATATTGTTGTAGTGAGTTTGAAAAGTTGATAATTCCATAAACTCCACCTGTTACGGACTCAAGATCTCTAACAAGTAAGCGGAATATTTCTGCAGCAGCAATAGTGACTATAGCTAAATAATCACCTCTCAATCTAATTGCTGGAAGTCCTAAAAGAAGTCCAAAAAGTGCAGCTGAAATAATTCCAATTAATAAAGCAAGAAAAAATGGAAGACCAGTTGTTACAACTACACCCTCTCTACCGGCTGCATGAGGTATTAATAATACAGTTACATAGGCACCCAATCCCATAAAAGCTGCATGACCAAAATTTAACAATCCTGTTAATCCAAAATGAACATTTAATCCTATGGCAGCAAGTCCATAAATCCCCGCAAATGTTAATAAGTTGAAAAGTATTGGTATTTCTCCCTCCTCATTTAAAAGAAAAACCAAAAATATTGAAGAAATAGTAAGAAGTATTGTGAATGAACTTTTAAAGGTAAATTTCATGATACCCTTTCCTTCTCACCAAAAATACCTTGAGGTCTAAATAGTAAAATTAATATCATAATTGCTAAAGCTACAGCATTTTTTGCCTCTGTGTGTCCTTCCATAAATGGTAAACCAACGGAAACATTTACAACAATTCCAATTATGAAGCCTCCAACCATTGCACCAAAAGAGGTTCCTATTCCCCCAAGCACTGTTCCAGCAAATATAAGAAGAAGTATTAGAAATCCCATATTGTATCTCACATCATTTATAGTTGCTTGAAAAACACCAGCTAAACCAGCGAGCATGCTTGATGAAATCCATGTAAATAAAATTATATTATCCGAATTGATTCCAGACACACTTGCTAAATCATTTGAATCTCTAACTGCCCTCATAGCTTTTCCAATTCTTGTGTAATTTAGAAAAAGACCAATTAATACCATGACAAATATTCCTAAAATTAATACTCTAAAATTTCTGGGTGTCATATCAAAAAATAAGTATGTTTCTCTTCTTTGTAGCTCTAATGGAAAATTTTGCGGCTTAGCATTAAACAATAAATAAATATGTCTTAAGAAAAGCGAAAGACCAATCGTTACAACGAGTACTGCGATGTTTCCAACCTCAGCTTTTCTAAGGGGTCTAAAAAGAAAAAATTCTAAAATTCCGCCAAGCAATCCACAAAGAATGACAGAGATTACTACAGAAATATAAAAATTATTACCAAGTGGAGAAAATCTATCTAAAAAAATTACTCGTGAATCAACAGGGCTAGAAAGAAATAATGTAGCTATAGCCCCGAGAGCAATAATTTCTCCATGAGCAAAATTAACAATTCGTGTAACTCCATACAATAATGAAAGCGCTACAGATGCAACTGCAATTATTATTCCTAATAAAAGGCCATTTCCAAGCTGTTCTATCAAAGTGTTTTACCCATCCTTAAATATTACTTGCGAACCATCAATAATTTCAATTATTACAGTATAGGTTTTATCAGGATAATTTAATTTACCAACACTAGCATCGAGCCACTGATTAGGTACAGTTGCCTGACCTTTTACAAGTATTGATAAGTCTTTTGATACTACTACTTCATAGTTTCCACTCAATGAAAGTTTCTCGATCTCAAGATTGGAACCTAAATATATTTCACCAGTTCCAGAAAGTTTTGAAGGTTGTAACTTGATGTCATTTAAATTAATGAATGAATCAAGTGAAAAAAAATCTAATTCCCAAATATTTTGATTACCTAAGTAAATATTCCATCCTTTTACTTTTAATAAATTACTAGTTTCTAACTGCCTAAGTACAATGGCTCTAGGCTCTCCAAGAACGGTCTCTATTGCTTCTGGATAACCAATATTTCCTGGTTGATCAATTATTTCAGATTTATATCCTCTTCCCTGAAAACTATTTAAATTTATTTGTCCATCAATATCTATTAGTAAAACATAATTATGGTCAGAGCTTAATTCATCATTTTGAAAAAAAGAATCATATTTGTATGTGGTTAAAAATTTTGAATCAAACAAATGCCCAAATGAAAAAATTAAAACTACTACAACTAAAAATATATTGACTACATTCCTCAGCATTTCATAAGAAGAAGATCTTCTAAAAATAGTTAACAGCAAAATTGGTAATATTGTTATAGGCCAATAATCAAGATAGTCATAAATTATTGAAGGTCGTAGATAGCCTAGAAAATATAAGGTAATTTGTAATAGAAATAAGAGATAAAGTGTGAATCTGATTGTATTTTGATAATAATTCAATTTGAGCCGGAGAGGGGAGTTGAACCCCTGACCTGCCGCTTACAAGGCGGCTGCTCTACCACTGAGCTACTCCGGCGAATAGTTAAATATTAGCAAACATCAAAGTTGAAAAAATTATTTTTTTATAAATATATGTTGCATTGCTATTCCAGCAGCAACTGAAACGTTTAAAGATTCAATATTTTTTGACATTTGGATTCTTACAACATTATCAAGTTTATTTTTAATTTCATCGCTCAACCCTTTTTCCTCTGATCCGATAAAAAATGCTAAGTTCTGGCTTCCTAAATCTAAACTTTGTATATTGGCTTTTCCATACATATCCAACCCTATTGTCCAAACATCCAAAGATTGAAATTTCTTTAATAAACTAAAAATTGATTTATATTCTAAAATATCTATTTTCTCTAATCCACCAGAGGAAATCTTAAAAGTTCTTTCACTTAATCGGGCTGATCTTCTCTCTGGGACACACATCACATTGAAATCAAATGATGCAGCTGAACGAGCAATAGCTCCAAGATTATTTGTGTCTTGAATGTGGTCACATACTATAAAGTTTGTAGTATTAAATTTTTTTAAATCTGACTCATTATATATTTTTTTGGGTTTACACAGTGCAGCTACATACTCCGTTGATGTAAATTTCCACTCATTTTTACTTTTGATGATTGTAACTTTTGCTTTTTTTTGTTGAGCAATTTCTATTAAGTCTTTAACTTTTTTTGAATCTATGTTTTTTCCAAGAGTTACTAGTTCTAAGACTCTGTTGTTTTCTAGTGCAGAAATTACAGAATTATAACCTTCAACTATTTTTCCAATACCATCCGACATTTTCACCATCATTCATGACTATTCCAATCTCTAATAAATCTTCTCTCATTTTGTCCGCTTCACCATATTTTTTGTTTGATCTTAAGTCTTCCCTTTTTAGTGAAAACTCACTCATTGCCGAATCGATATCATTAAATTGAATATCATATTTTTCAAAAAATTTAGATAATAATTTTTCTTCTACTATGTTTTGTTTTGAGGTATCAAGCTCAAATCCAAGAATTTTAAATATGAATTTCACTGTTTGTTTAATTTTTTTTATATTTTCTTGATCTAAATTATTTATATCTTTTATTTTCTCAAAAATTTCTCCAAGAAGTTTTGGAGTATTCATATCATCATTCATACATTTAATAAAAGTATCTAATATATCATTATCATTTGGTTCTGCAACAACACCTTTTGTAAATTCAGCTAAATTGCTCAAAGTTTTTTTAGTCTCTTCAAGCAACTGTTCACTAAATTCTTGTGGACTTCTGTAGTGGGCTCTCAAAAAAAAGAATCTTACAACATCTCCACCGTATTCATCAATATATTCATTAAGTAATTTCACATTCCCGTCTGATTTTGACATTTTTTTTCCTGAAAGGTTCAACATTCCATTGTGTAGCCAATAGTTTGCAAAATTCTCATTAATATCAACACCCTTAGATTGAGCAATCTCATTTTCATGATGTGGAAAAATTAGATCGATTCCTCCACAATGAAAGTCTATTGTTTTACCTAATGTTTCACTGATCATTGTTGAACATTCTATATGCCATCCTGGTCGACCATCTCCCCAGGGTGAATCCCAAGATGGTTCGTTTTCTTTAGAAAATTTCCATAAAGCAAAGTCTTCCGCTGTTTTTTTATCATCTTCTGTTTCAATCCTTGTACCAGTCCTTACATCCTCAATGCTTCTCCCTGATAACTCAAGATATTCTTCAAATTTTGAAACATCATAATAAACCCCGGAACGTGTAACATAACCAAACCCATTTTGAACTAGCTGTTCGATGTATTTGATAATTTCAGGAATATAAGCTGTGGCTCTTGGTTCAATATCAGGAACCAAACAATTGAGGTTTTCATGGGCTAAAACAAACTCCTTCCAAACATTATCTCCAAGTTCACGATAACTTATGTTTTTTTCCTGTGATTTTTCAATTATTTTATCATCTATATCTGTGATATTTCTTGCAAATAATACTGAATAATTTAAATACTTAAGGTACCTTATAAAAAAATCAAATACTACAGCTGATCTTCCGTGTCCTAGATGAGGAGATGATTGGACAGTTGGTCCACAAAGATAGATCCTTACATCATCTTGATCTATCTTTATTTCTTCCTGTTTTTTAGTAAGTGAATTATATAATTTAAGCATTATCTAATAACAAGCTTACTATCGCTAATGAAGCTTTTTGGTCTCCAATTATTCCATAATCATCTGAGGATTTTCCTTTAATATTTATTTTTTCTAAAGGAATTCCAAGTTGTTTTGACAAATTCTCTTTAATCTTCTTTTCTTTTTCTTGAACATTAAATTTCTGTGTAATAATTGTTATATCGACATTTATTAAAGTAAATTTTTCATATTCAATAACAAGTAAGATTTCTGAAAGAATTTTTGTACTCGGAATATCTTTTGGAGTAGATGCATCTGACGGAAAATAATGTCCTAAGTCTTTTTTTCCAGTTGCTCCTAATAAGGCATCACAAAGTGCGTGAAGAAGGATGTCTCCATCAGAATGGCCTTCAAACCCATATTCCTCAAAGCTAACACCTCCAAGAATTAGGGTTTTGCTATCTGAATGTTGGTGTAAATCCCAACCATGACCAATTAACATTTTCTAATATTGTTTTTAAATAAATTATAAACCGTCGTCTGGTTCTTCCTCTGGAAGATATTGATTTATTTTTTCTACAGCAGCTTCTTCGTCAATTTGTAACGCACAGGCTATTTCACTTGCTAATGTCATTCTTGCTTTTGCAAGCATCCTTTTAAGTGCTGGTGATATACCTTTATTTATCTGTGCATGCGAAAGATCTCTTACGACTTCGGCAACTTGGATGACATCACCAGATGTCATCTTTTCTGTCAAGACTTTATACCATCTACTCCAGTTTGTCCCGGCTTCTTCTGGTTTTTCTTTAAATATTGGAAATACTTTTCTTGATACAGCATTTTTTGAAATAACTGGTCTTATAACTTCGTCTACCGCATCAACTGGAACCATTACCGTTAAGCCGTCCATTAAGACTTCAATTTCAAAATATTGAATTCTTTTTGATTTTGGTTCTCCTTCAACAAAAATCTCTACGTTTTTATTTACTTTTCGAATTACTTTTGCTGCTCCATGGTGTGGATGTACAACAAATGTGTTTGGTTTATATTTGTCTTGTGGTTTTTTAGCTTTTGTTGCCATAAATTAGAACATTAGTATAGATTGAAAACTATTTAGTTACCATTTATGTAACTAAAACCTATATTTTTAAGAAGAGTATCAAAATATTCTCTTAATTGTTGTGCTCTATTTCTTCCGATTCCATCAACCTCAAATAGCTTATCTGTGGAGGCTAGTAATAAATTAGGTAATGACTTAAATTTTGAAACCAAAGAATCATGTAAATTATCTGGAAGTCCTGGAAATCTAGCAAGAACTCTATATCCTTTTGGAGTTGATACTTGATCAAGGGGTTGCATATGTAATAAATTTCCTAGTGTTTGTATTGAGTTAAGTTCCTCATATGTTAAATTTGAAATTTCATCAGCTGCCTTTTTTATATTTCTAAATTTTCTTGTCGGCAGATGGTCTTTTAGTACAAGATCTAAAGTTTGTCTTACACCAGACTCTAGTGATTCTATCTGGATCATAACTAAGCCAGAATCTTCACCTAAGTTTTCTGCTTCTTTTCTTACTTGTTCAGATAATCTTTCTAACAATTCCCCCCTTTGAACAACTTCCAAAACTTGTTGATTCGTTATAGAGTTTTCAATTTCTAATTCACCTAGCTCAACTACCGCATCATCAAATCTTCTCCTTGTTCTGTCAATAGACTGTAGGGATTCGTTTACCCTTCCAAGAATCATCGATGATTCTTCTAATTCATTTACCTCATTGTTTGAAAAAACCTTGATTATTCCAGATTCGTCAGAAACAGCGATTACATCTAATTCTGTTTCGACAGATACTCTTTGCGCAGTTCTGTGCCTTGTCCCAGTTTGTGATGTTTCAATTGAATCTGAAGGGTTTAAATGAACATTTGCTTTAAGGATTTTATCGACATTGTCATCAACAATTATCGCTCCATCCATTTTTGCAAGTTCACACAACATTTCAGGAGTAAATTTACAACTAGATAGATTGATTCCACCAGATGAAATTTTGTCTAGCTTTGTAGAGCTACCAACAACTATCAACGCACCTGTTTTTTTATCGGCAATTAAGTCGACTCCGTCTCTTAAAGGCTCTCCAGGAATTAGTTGATTATTTTTCATATTTGCTCGTTTTATTATTTGAGTATTTTATTTATTCGTATGTTACTGTATTATTTTATTATTACTTCACATACCAGGGAAAAAATTGGAAAAAATTACTTGTAAGGGTTGTCAAGCAACAGTAAATGAGGCTCTAGAATTTTGTTCTAGTTGTGGTGAGTGGCTTGGATTAAAGCTAGAAGAGACTACTAATAGCGTGAAAGTTGAAGATACATCAGAAGCAAAAAAACAGAGAATTGAAAGACTGATGGAGCTTCCTGTAAAACCTTTGAGTAATTACGGAGCAACTAGTCTTCCAAGCAGAAAAGAAGTTCCTGGAATAAGGGCAGTCTTCTTTTTAGCATTATTAGTTCCTCTCATTGCAGGAGCAAGTTTTTTTTACAACAGCAGGGTAGCAGACGAAGTTATTCAAGAAATCGCTGTTATTGAACAAACAACAATTACTTCAACTAGCACTACTATTCAAGGAAATTTGAAGCCCCAAGTGCCAATTTCTTGTAAAGCTTCAAGCGCTTTTCCAGGTGATGATTTTTCTTGCGAAAATCTATACGATGAATCTAATTCAATGTGGCAGGATAATAGTTTAAGTTGCAAAGACGCAACACTTGAGTTCACATTTGCTGATACAATCTATTTTGAATTTATAGTTGTACAAAATGCAGAGAAAAGTTCATCATTTATAAGAAATTTTAAAGCTAGAGATATAAGAATTACAACAGACCAAAGTGATTATGAAGTTGAAAAAGAACTTGAAAATGATAATTTCCAGCAGTGGATTGACTTAAATACCAGTGCAAGCACAATTAAAATTGAGATTCTAAGTGCTTATCCTGGTGAGGAATTAAATGGGCAAAATCCATTTACAGAATGTGCCATACAAGAAATTAAATTTTTTGGAAAGAGCTAACTTAACTCACCTTTTTTATAAGGTTTTCCGACACTTTTTGGCATCCTAAACTTCTGGCTAGCAAAAGATAACACTATGAGTGTTGTTAGGTGGGGAGTAAAATATACAAACTGAATTGGAATAGTTGTTGAATTATTGAACCAAACAAAAAAGGCGAGACCAACTAAACCAGATAAAACACCAGATCTAATATTTCTTTGATAAATATTTCTTGCAGTCAAAATAAACATGAATAAAAATATTACAATCAATAATCCATGTATGGATTCTTCAGATCTAAGTTGAAGTGCATCAGCAAAGCCAAATAAACCAGCTCCAAGAAATATTCCAAATGGTCTGTAGTTACCAAAAAGAAGAGAAGCTAATCCAATAAAGCCTCTACCATTTGTTTGCCCTTCTAGATAAACACTTGGCCCTTCTAATACCAAGTAAGCTCCTGCCAATCCTGCTAATGCTCCAGAAATAATTACACCTGTATATTTCATAAGATAAACGTTTACTCCAAGTGACTCACTTCCAGAAGGAAACTCGCCTACACTTCTCATTTGTAGTCCTAGCGGTGTCCTCCAAAGCAAGTAAATTGACCCTGGAATCATCAACAAAGATATTATGGAAAAATAAGAAATATTTGATGTGACACCATATAACAAGCCAGCAATATCAGATAACAAGATTATATTTTGTTCTTCAAGAGATCCCAAAATATTAGAAGTAGGTGATCCATTTATTTCTCCACCTGAAATAAATGGTAAAGTTATTCTTCCAATTTCCCCCTCAACTATCGGAGAAGCTGTTGAGCTTGCATACTCATAATCATCAAAAGCTAGGATATTAAAGAATCTACCTGCTCCTACTGCAAGAATATTTATTGCAACTCCAGAGACAATGTGGTCTACTTGAAATGAAACTGTTGCGACTGCATGTATCAATCCAAACAAGGCTCCCCCAGCTAACCCAAATAAAATACCGTACCAAGGCCCATATAAAACTCCTCCCCAGGCTGTAAACCATGTTCCCATAATCATCATTCCCTCTAGGCCAATGTTTACAATTCCTGTTCTCTCTGAAAATAGCCCTCCTAAACCAGCAAGCAGTATGGGAATCGAAAGCCTGAGAGCTGCACCAAATGTTCCACTTGTTGTTAATTGTGAATATTGTTCAAGTTGCGCAATAGAAATTATTAATAATATTGGAGTTATTACAAGATACTTTTCTCTTAAAAAAATTGTTAGTTTATTCATAATTAGTCATCAACCTGTCTAGATGCTTCTTTAATTTGTTGTGTGACAATATATCTTCTTATTACTTCGTAAAAAACTACAACAATTAACAGAATAAATGCTGACATCATTGTTTCAATTTCTTTTGGAACATCTCTAAGATCAAGAATTTGTGAGGACCTTTCAAGAAATGCAAATAAAATTGCGCCAAAAGCCATACCAACAGGATGATTTCTTCCAAGCAAGGCGACCCCAATACCAGCAAACCCAATTCCTGCTGGAAAATCGATTGAATATTGATGATGGTAACTTAATAATGGACCCATTCCAACTAATCCAGCAAAACCTCCTGAAATAACCATTGCGAGCATGGTCAATCTCTTAGGATCAACTCCACTAAATTTTGCCGCTGTGGGATTTTGACCAGTTATTCTAAGGTTGTAACCAAGAGTAGTTTTCCAAATTAAAAAGTAATAGAGTAGCCCTAAAAATATCGCAATTGGTAAGAAACCGTGCAAACTAGGTAAGTTTTCAATATTCAGTAAATTATTTAAAGAAGGTATTTGACCAGTTTCAGGTAATGGAGTCGTTTGTGGAATTAGATTAGCAGCATCTTCATCATTAAAAACCTGTCCAAGAAGATATGCTATTATTCCTGTACCAATATAGTTCAACATGATTGTTGAAATAACTTCATGTATTCCTCTACTTACTTTAAGATATCCAGCTATCGCCCCCCAAACAGATGATATTGCAGTTGCAATTAACATAATTAATAAAATATGTAATGGTCTTGAAACGCTGAACGACGCACCGATAGCAGCAGCGAGTAATGCACTCAATAAATATTGACCTTCAACACCAATATTAAAAAGGCCCATTTTAAAACCTACTGCGACTGCTATTGCAGAAATATACAAAGGAATAAATCTATTAAAAACAGATACCAGAGACTTTCCAGTAGTTCCATAATCATACATTAGGACAAATGTCTCAATAGGATCTTTTCCAATAGCAGTCAAAATCAAAGATGTTAATAAAACTGATAACGATAGAGCCAAAATTGGAGCTGATAAACTAATTAATCTATATCTTAAATTCATTGTTTCAAACCTGTCATATAAGCACCCAGATCCTCTGGTGTTATATTTTGAGGATCTAAATTAGCTACAAATTTTCCCTGATAAATTACGATTATGCGATCAGATAATCCAATTAATTCTTCTAAATCAGCTGAGACTAGGAGTACTCCTAAGCCATTATCTCTAGTTTCTCTGAGTTTATCCCAAATTAGAGCTTGGGCACCGATATCAATTCCTCTCGTTGGTTGTGATGCGATTAATACTTTTGGATCATCATCTAATTCTCTACCAACTACAAATTTTTGCTGATTACCTCCTGATAATGCTGTTGCAATAGTTGTTTCATTTGGAGTTTTAACATTAAAATCGGAAATTACTTGTCTTGAGATCTCACTAGCATTTTTAAAATTTACAGTAGAGAGGTTTGTTTTATATATGTCTTTTGTTTGACGACCTAGAATAATATTGTCGTTTAGTTTCATTTCCATTACTAGAGCCTGAGCTTGCCTGTCCTCAGGAATGAAGCTTATACCTAAATCAAGTCTGTCTTTTACTCCATAATCATTTAAATTTTGATTTTCAAGGTATACTTCGCCATCCTCTATTGTATGGATTCCAATTATCGATTCGATTAATTCTTTTTGCCCGTTTCCTTCTACACCGGCTATTCCCAAAATCTCAGATTTTTTAATTTCAAAAGAGATATCTTCAAAGACTCTCTTTCCCTCCTCATTTCTAGAATTTAAATTTTCTATCTTTAAAACATTATCTTGACTACTTTCAGAAGTTCTTTCAGGAGGTTTTGGTAAACTTTTTCCTATCATCATTTCAGCAAGATCTTTCTTGTCTATACCTTCGGAATCAACAGTTCCAACAATTTCTCCACCTCTCATAACAGTTATTTGATCTGCAATTTTCAATACTTCATCTAATTTATGTGAAATAAAGATTATTGTGACTCCATTTTTTTGCAATTCTTTAAGATTTTTAAATAATTCATCTACTTCTTGGGGAACTAAAACTGCTGTCGGTTCGTCAAGAATAAGTATTTTTGCTCCTCTGAATAATACCTTTAAAATTTCTACTCTTTGTTTCTCACCCACACCTAGATCGTCAACAAATCTGTCTAGCTCTACATTCAATGAATATCTGCTCATGACCTCGTTAATTGACTCTCTGTATTTTTCAAGTTTTAGATTTGTAATTCCTGCACCATCTATGCCCAAAATGATACTTTCAAGTACTGTAAAATTGTCAGCTAGCATAAAGTGCTGATGAACCATTCCGAGACCATAATTAATAGCATCTTTTGGAGAACTTAGAGAAATCTTTTCGTCGAAGACATATATTTCTCCAAAATCAGGTTTTACCATACCGTAAAGTATCTTCATTAATGTAGATTTTCCAGCTCCATTTTCACCAACAATGGCATGTATTGAAGCATTGTCAATGTCAAACGATACGTTAGAGTTAGCTTTAACTCCTGGATAACTTTTCGATATATCGTGAATTTTTATTGATTTACTCATGAAATTGTTTTAAATGTTTATTCGTTCCAAGTAAAACTTGGAACGAATAAAACAAATTTATTGATTATTAGGGACGTTCTCTTGAAACTGTAACTGCTCCACTAATAATATCTGCCCTTGCAGCTTCAATAGAATCTTTTATATCATCGATGTAACCACCGGTATATGAAATATCTATTCCACCACTAGCAAGGTTTTCTCTAATAACGGCTGGTCCGCCATCAGAACCACTTCCAAAATCACCGTTTACAACATCTCTGATTGCGTTATAAACTGCAACATCAACCTGCTTTAACATTGATGATAGGAAGTATTCTTGTGTTTCTGGGAATGCTGAACCAATCGTTGTAATTTGATCAGTGTCAACACCGATACACCAGACTTTTTCACCACCAGCTGATGCTTCTGCGGTTGCTTGACATACACCAATACCAGTACCGCCAGCGGCGTGGTAAACAATGTCAGCTCCCTCTTCATACATAGCTAGTGCGATTTCTTTTCCTTTAACAGGATCATTGAAACCTGAAAAGTCAGGAGGTACGGATGCATATTTAGAGATAATTGTGATATCTGGATTAACTGATCTTACACCTTGTATGAATCCTGCTTCGAAAGCATGGATTAATGGTATATCAACTCCACCAACAAAACCAACAACATTTGATGTTGTTTTGAGAGCGGCTGCTACACCAACAAGATATGAACCTTGTTCCTCAGCAAAAACCATTGATCTAATGTTTTCACCTTGAACAAATGTTTCATCTGTTATGGCGAAGTTTACATCAGGGTGATTTGCTGCAGCTTCAGTAATTGCTCCTGCGAAAAGGAAACCATTACCGATTACAAGATCGTTACCATCGGCAGCACAAAGATCTAATAATTCACCTCTGTTTTCGCCACCTTCATCTGGCTCTAAGAAGGTACCTTCAACATTAAAATCTGCTAATGCTTTGTTGTATCCATCATAAGCCATGTCATTAAATCCTTGGTCACCTAGACCTCCGATATCCAATACTAAACATACCTTTGCGGCTGGTTCTTCTGGTTCAGCTGCTGCTGCCGTTGTAGCTGGAGCATCAAGCGTTTCAGCCGGCTCTTCTTCTACAACAACTTCTTCAGCTGCGTCATCTGAACTTCCCCCACAAGCAGTTAATATAAGGCCAAATACTATAAAAAGTACAAGCCATTTTGACTTCATTCGAGTCACGTTTACTCCTTGTCCAACTAGTTGTAGGTATAAAAATACCTTTAAAACCCCGTTGGAATTTATAGTAGCAATTTTTAATTAATTATCTTTTGATACTTGTATATTTTTTATATTGGTTTGACAGACTTAACTTAGGAATCTGAATCTGCGAAGTCAACTTCGGGTTCATTTGGAGCTTCTACTGATTCAAATTCAAGTGTCCCATGTTCTTCATTTAGTGAGACAATGATTGTTGAACCAGCTTTATATTTACCTTGAAGTAGTTCTTCAGATAATGGATCTTCTAGAAGTCTCTGTATAGACCTTCTTAATGGTCGAGCTCCGAATTCTTTATTATATCCTTCGGTAGCTAAATACTGTTTTGCTTCATCAGACAAAACTATTTCTAAATCTGAATTTTTAAGTTGTTTATGAACTCTATCAAGCATTAAATCAACAATCTCTTTTACTTCATCAAGTGTTAATTCATGGAAAACGATAGTTTCATCAATACGATTTAAAAATTCTGGCTTGAAATAACGCTTAAGCTCTTCATTAACTTTAGATTTCATTTTTTCGTATGAATCTAAGTCAGTTAAGTTACTAAATCCAATATTTTTTGAAAGATCTTTAGTACCAAGGTTGCTTGTCATTATTATGACAGTATTCTTAAAGTCAACTGTTCTACCCTGTGCATCCGTTAGCCTACCGTCTTCAAGAATCTGTAACAGAGTGTTAAATACATCTGGATGTGCTTTTTCTACCTCATCTAAAAGAACAACACTAAATGGTTTTCTTCTAACTGCTTCAGTTAATTGCCCACCCTCATCATAACCAACATAACCTGGAGGAGATCCAATTAACCTACTTACTGTGTGCTTTTCCATGTATTCTGACATATCAATTTGAATTAAAGAATCTTCATCGCCAAACAAAAACTCAGCTAGTGCTTTTGCAGTTTCAGTCTTTCCAACACCTGATGGTCCAAGGAAAATAAATGAACCTGATGGTCTTTTCGGATCTTTTAAGCCTGACCTTGTTCTTCTAATAGCCTTTGAAACAGCAGTAATTGCTTCATTTTGTCCAACAATTCTCTTATGGAGTTCATTTTCCATTTCAAGTAATCTTGCTGTTTCTTCCTGTGTTAATCTATGTACGGGAATTCCTGTCCATTGTGCTAAAACTTCTGCTATTTCTTCCTCATCAATGACCATCTCAATGTCTGAAGAGCTACTTCCTTCAATGGAGTCAACTTCATCCAACAAGACTTTTTCTTGGTCTCTTATTTGAGCAGCTTTTTCAAATAATTGTGATTGAACAGCATCAATCTTTTGTTCTCTAAGATTTTTAAGTTTGTCAGAGAGCTCTTGTTTGTCAGCATCTAAAGGCTTTTTATATACTCTCATACGGCTTCCTGCTTCATCAATTAAATCGATAGCTTTATCTGGTAAAAATCGGTCTGAAATGTATCTATCAGCCATATTGACTGCTGAGGCGATTGCTTGATCAGTAAATCTTACACCGTGGTGAATTTCGTATCGATCTTTTAACCCATCAAGTATCTCAATTGCATCTGAGAGATTTGGCTCATCAACTTTTACTGATTGAAATCTTCTTTCTAATGCTGCATCTTTCTCAAAATGCTTTCTAAATTCTTCTAATGTTGTAGCTCCTACTGTTTGTAACTCACCTCTCGCAAGCATTGGTTTTAATATTGATGCAGCATCGATGGCTCCTTCAGCAGCTCCAGCACCAACTAATGTATGAATTTCATCGATAAATAAAACGATGTCCCCTCTTGTTTTTATTTCTTTTAAAACTTTTTTAAGTCTTTCCTCAAAATCTCCACGATATCTTGAGCCTGCAACCAAAGCTGATAAATCTAATGTGTAAATTTGTTTACCCTGTAATGTCGATGGCACATCTCCTGATACAATTTTTTGCGCTAACCCTTCAACAATTGCTGTTTTTCCGACACCTGGTTCACCGATTAAAACAGGATTATTTTTTGTTCTTCTCGAGAGAATTTGCATCACTCTTTCGATTTCAGTTGTTCTTCCAATAACAGGGTCTAGCTTGCCCTCTTTACCCATTCTTGTAAGATTTCTTCCAAATTGATCAAGTATTGCTGAACCAGTCCCTGATCCCGGTCTTTCTCTTCCACCTGTTGAAGCTGCTTGAGCTTTTTTACCTTCACCCGAATTTGAAATAAGTTTTATAACAGTCTGTCTCACTTGTGATAGTTCAGCTCCAAGTTTTTTCAGTACCTGAGCTGCTACACCTTCTCCCTCTCTAATTAAACCTAATAAAATGTGCTCTGTTCCGATGTAGTTGTGACCAAGCTGTAATGCTTCTCTGAGTGATAATTCTAAAACTTTCTTTGCTCTTGGTGTAAAAGGTATGTGACCACTTGGTGATTGCTGACCTTCTCCTATAATTTCAACAACTTCAGATCTTACGCTATCAATGCTTATATTGAGTTCTTCAATTGCTTTAGCAGCATGACCTTCACCTTCTTGTATTAAACCAAGTAAGATGTGCTCTGTACCAATATAATTATGGTTTAGTCTTCTTGCTTCTTCTTGTGCAAGAACGACAACTCTTCTAGCTCTATCTGTAAACCTCTCAAACATACATTTATATTAATAAGGCTCTGTTTATACCTCTAAACGAAAATTACAACTATTTGTGAAATCCTCTTATTCTTTAACTTATGGAATCAAAAGAGCTAAAAAACATAATTCCTATACAAAGCATTTGGGAAGATCTTGATTTATTAGAGGACAGACTTATACAAATCAGTAGTTCTTCTGATCCATATCTCACAGAGATATCACAATACTTAATATCAGCTGGTGGAAAAAGATTCAGACCATTGATTGCTCTGCTGGCAGGAAAATTAGGTGAAGGAGATAACAAAAAAGTAATTGATGCTGGTGTTTCAGTCGAGCTAATACACCTTGGAAGCTTGTATCACGATGATGTTATTGACGATGCAACAACGAGAAGAGGGGTGGTAAGTACAAATAAACAATGGAACTCAACTCTAGCAATTTTGGCAGGAGATTACCTTCTTGCAAGGTCCTCTGAGTTGGCAGCTGAGTCATTAGGACTTGAATCTGTAAAGCTATTAGCTTCCACATATGCTCAGCTTGTTGAAGGCCAAACTAAAGAAGTTCAATTTTCATATGACACAAATCATGGAACTGAAGATTACATGAAAATAATTCAGGGCAAAACGGCAAGCTTAATAAAGACAAGTGCAAAGTTAGGAGCAATGGCTTCAGATAGTAACCAAGAGTCTGTAAATTTTATAAGTGAATGGGCTTGGCACAATGGAATTATTTTTCAGATTACAGATGATATATTGGATTTGAGTTCTGACGAACAAACTTTGGGTAAGCCTTCAGGCAACGACATTCTTGAGGGTACTTACACATTGCCAGTTTTAATTGCTTTAAAGAAACAGCCAGAAAAGATTAAAAAAATATTATCAGATGTCCTTGATGAAAAAGTAATTTTAAAAGAAGTTATATCTGAATTCAACAATGACGAGATTATCTCAGAATCAAAATTGTTTCTCAAAAAACATATTGAAAAAAGTGAAAATGCTGCAATGAAAATTGAGAACAAAGATATTCGAAATATACTTTTAGATTTAAACAGATACCTTATTGAGAGAAGTAATTAATTTTCTGGTTTTAAATGTGTAAATGAAATTACTTCACGTATTGAAGTTTTTCCCACAAGCATCATGACAAAGCGGTCAACCCCAAAACCTAAACCACCAGTTGGAGGTAAGCCATACTGTAAAGCTTCAACATAATCTTCATCTTCAACATGGGCTTCTTCATCACCATCATTCTTTTTAATCGCTTGTTCTTTTAATCTTTTGGCCTGGTCTTCTGAGTCGATAAGTTCTGAAAAACCATTTGCTAATTCACTACCAAATGCAAAAAGCTCAAACCTCTCTGTTATGCCGTTTTCATCTTTCTTTTCCCTTGCAAAAGGTGAAACTTCAACAGGATAATCAACTACAAATGTTGGATCGATGATTTCTTTTTCTACGAAATTCTCAAAAAGTTCGTAAACAAGTAATCCAATTGATTTGGCTTCAAAATCAACTCCTTGTTTTTTTAATTCCTTACTAATTTTCTTAAAATCTGAATTAAATTGTATGTCTATATTTAATTTTTCAGAAACCATATCAAACATGCTTACTCTTTTCCATGGACCTGAGAAATCAGCGGTATTTTCACCAAAATGCAACTTTGTATCAGTTTCTAAATTTTTAAAAACATATGTACACATATCCTCAACCATGTCCATAACAGAATTTGCATCAACGTATGCCTGATAGCTCTCTAACATCGTAAATTCTGGTAAATGTGTTTGATCAATACCTTCATTTCTAAAAATTTTTCCTAATTCAAATACTTTTTCAAATCCACCAATAATTAGTCTTTTTAGATAAAGTTCTGGTGCAATTCTTAAATACATGTCTAAACCTAACGCATTATGGTGTGTTGTAAACGGCTTTGCTATCGCACCACCAGCTTTAGTTTGCAAAATTGGAGTTTCCACCTCTACAAAACTATTTTCATGTAAATATTCTCTTATTAGCTTTATTACCTTTGATCTAGTTTCTAAAATTTTTTTTGACTCGGGGTTCACTATTAAATCCAAGTATCTTTGCCTAAATCTTGTTTCTTTATCTTTTAATCCATGCCATTTTTCCGGAAATGATCTTAAACTTTTAGATAGTATTGTTGACTGGTTTACTTTAATTGATAGCTCCCCTTTTTTAGTTTTAATTACCTCTCCGTTTACTGCAATTATGTCACCAATATCAAAATTTTCAAAAAGCCTCAGATAAACATCCTCAATTTCACCAGAATTTACAAGTAATTGAATTTTTCCAGATTGATCTAATATGTCATAGAATAATAATTTGCCAAACGATCTTGCATTTAATAATCTTCCTCTAACAGTTACAGATATGCCTGTATGAATACCTTCTTTAATATCTCTATGTTCATTGATAATATTTGAAATCTTGGTTGATTCATTAAATTTTGTTGGAAAAGAATCACTACTAATATCATTAAGAAAAGCAATTTTCTGCTTTCTAAGTTCATAGATTTCTTTTTCTGATTTTGAAAAATTACTCACTATTCATAGCCTAATTATTCAAAAAATATATTTCTTCAAGTCCATTTAATGTTAGATCTTTTGAATACTCTGTTTCGACATTTAATTGTGGTTGAATTACCTCACCTAAGCCACCAGTAATAACAATTTTTGGATTAGTGCCTGTCTCTAAAATTATTTTTTCCAACATTGAATCTATCATCGAAGCATGTCCTAAAATAAGACCGCTTTGTATAGCTTCATAGGTATTTTTACCAATTACTGATTTGGGGCTTAATATTTCTACTGATTTTAATGAGGATGTTTTTGTGGTTAATGCCTCAAGCGATATTTTGATACCTGGAGCGATTGATCCGCCTAAATATTCTTTTTTATCATTTACTACATCAAAAGTTGTGGCAGTACCCAAATCAACAATAATTACAGATTTTTGAGCCATCTTGAAACCACCGACAGAATTTGCAATCCTATCAGGTCCCAATTCTTTTGGATTATCAATGTTTACTTTTAAACCTGTCTTTATTCCTGGGCCAACTGTATAAACTTTTTTAGAGGTAAATCTCTCGGTAGCTTCTACAACGCTTTCAGTTATTTGAGGAACTACTGAGCATATAATTGAGCCATCAAGATTTTCGTCATTAATACTCTCAGGGTCAATTGTTGTTTTAAACATCATAAATAATTCATCAGAAGTAATTGTTTTTCTAGTTGTATATCTATAGCTTCTCCAAGATAAATTATTTCCAACACCAACAGTTGTTTCACTGTTTCCAACATCAATTGCGACTATATTTTTCATTTTGTAGCTCCAACTTCAAACTGAATATTATCAATTAATCTTATACCCTCAACATAAGCAGCAGTAATGATTATAAATTTTTTTGTAGTATTTTTTGGAGGTGAAAATGTTTTATGATCAAGAATTTCAAAATAATCTAAATCAATATTGTTATCAAATAATATATCTGTCCCAACTTTGACTGCATCTATTGTGTTGTTAGTTTTTATAAATTCATCTTTTGCGGCATTCAATGATTTGTAAATAAAACTTGCCTGAAGAATGCCCTTATTTGACAGGTGTTGATTACGGCTGCTTAACGCAAGACCTGAACTATTTCTTACTGTCTTATTTTCAATTAGTTTTATATTGTATTTCTTTTCTAAAATCAACTTGTTAATCAAAAACAATTGTTGAAAATCTTTTGCTCCAAACACTGCAGTTTTTGGAGCAATCAATTCAAATAATCTATTTACGACTGTTATTACTCCATCGAAATGACCAGGTCTAGAATTTCCTTCATATTTTTTTCCTAAATTACCTGCATCAAGTTTGTCAAAACCTGATTCAGGAAACATATACTCTTCATCAGGAAGAAAAACATATTCTATATTTAATCGATTAAGTA